>JACIWW010000003.1 GCA_014360905.1 Chloroflexota bacterium | reverse complement strand
CCATTTGGGGTATACTGGGGATGAGCATATCGCCTTGCTACCACCTATCCTGCTCGACCCAATTAGTACCGACCTGCTGCTCGCTTGTGACAAAGAGGCTGGTAACGATCTATTGGCCACTTACAACCACTACTTCAGGCAAGTATTAGTAAGGTTGTTCTACCACTAAACATGCAGACAAGACTTGGCCATCTTACAATCCCTGCATGCTCAATTTGGGACAGTTTTTGTAACCAAATCGTAACAAATGAGATAAATCAGCGTCATACGTTATGAATACAAATACACCATGGACAAAACGCACGTCCATCCACATACTCATGATCATGCAACCAGGAGGTCGTCCATGAAGCGCGTTCGTTGGCCATTGCCTTGCTCCCGCTGCATTGATGGCAAATTGATAGTGCTCTTGATCTGCGCCCTTTGTGCCTTGCTCATAGGGAAAACCATAACCCCGACCAGCCAAGCAGAAACGGCCACTAAATTGCCGCCTTTCCAGATTGATCCCACGTTGCCGGACCAAATTGTCCTGAATCCTGAGCAAGGTCTGGGGCAATGCCATTGGGTCGATCCTGCTATCCTGTCGTATCCCCATGTCAGTTGGGCTTATGACGCAAGCATAGGAGTGAGCGGCTGGCGTACTATCGAGCCACAGAATGGCGTATTCTATTGGGGACCAATAGACGCAAACATCGACAAAGCGCGCAAGTTAGGAAAACGCATCTGGTTGCAGGTCTTGACCACGGAAGGTGCAACGCCACAATGGGCGGTGGATGCAGGAGTGCAACTCATTGGCTCAAGGGGAGGCACTCCTGTCCCCTGGAATACAACCTACCAGAGATTGCTTCGGAGGGTCGTGCATGCCATGGCGGCCCGTTACGACGGCAACCCAACAGTTGAGGCTATTGTGATGATGGCCGGCGGCTGCTACGGCGAGATGACCATCTGCGATAGGGCGAAGGATGAAGCTGCCTGGTTAGCAGCCGGTTATACTGATGCCAAATTCGTAGAAGCTGTCAAGCAGATTATTGACATCTACCTGGAGGAAGAATACATATGGGAAGATGGGAGGCGGACTCATGGCTTCCTCAAGACACCCGTGGTACTCCAATTGGGTGCAGGTTTATATGGCATGGAGGCAGCGCGCAAGCCAGTAGTAGATTATGCCATGGCAAAATATGGTATGCGCGTTTGGCTCAAATTCAACGGTCTTAGTGGCCCAGGCAAAGTGGATGAACTCTACGCCATGTACAACACAACCACTCGAGTGGGCTATGAACCAGCAGCTACCGAGGATTTTCTCAATAGACCCGATTACTACATCCGCATGGCATTGGATCACCATTCCAGTTACCTCTGCTTACAGAGCACCTACTTCAATATCACCGATGCCAAATGGCAGGAAGCGCGCGAACTAGCAGCACGCTATCTAGGGGCACAAATAGTCTTCAAGGGAATCGAAGCCCCATCAGCGGTACTGGCTGGTCAGCAGTACGTCTTTGCCACCGAATGGGTGAACCGGGGTACTGTGCCATTGATGCGCGCACGGCGAGAAGGGATTCGGGACATCCCAGTTTCCTATGACCTCCAGATTGCTTTTGTTGATCGCACAACCAACCAGACCGTGTTCGCGTATAACTTTACCCCTTCCGTACCCACGACAAACTGGTATTCTGCACAGCCGGTGCGTATTGAGCAACCAATCCTCATTCCTGCTTCCATTCCTCCTGGTGAATATGACCTGAGGATCGCGCTGGTGAATATTATCCAGCCAGAGGACAGTGGCTGGCATTATTTCCGCCTAGTGAATACGGAATTGGCTGATGGCAAGGGCAGGTATACTGTGGGTAGGATCACGGTCCTTAGCGATGGCACACCACCGCCTACTGCTATCCCGACCTCTACGCGAACCACGACGCCTACCCGAACCGTCACTCCAACACCGACTCGCACAGCCACCGCTGCCCAAACGGCGACCCTCACGCCTGTTCGCACACCGACATCAACCAGTACCGCAACACTGACTCCATCGCCAACCACTGGCTTTTGGCAGACCACGATCGTTTTGCAGCAAGGACAAAACGGTTATGCCGGTACCGAAGATACCTACATCTATCTCTATGACACTGGCAACAATTATTGTATGGACAGCCTACTGAAAGTTGGACAGAAGCAGCAACTTGCTACTCTCTTGCGCTTTGATCTGTCACCCATTCCGGCCAACGCTCTTGTCACGGAGGCCCGGTTGGAACTGTATGCATTGGGCTGGAGCGGCTTCGATATGACTATTGAAGCCTTCGCTGTGCTGCGCAATGTAAAGCATTGTGAGGCCACATGGAATCAGGCTGCATACAGCAACCTATGGGGACAACCTGGCTGCAATGATCCTGGCACGGATCGGCGGAGTATGCCCGAGAGCAGTGTGCTGACCAAAGGAGTGGGCCAGTGGTATGGGTTCGATGTGACGGCTATTGTACGCTCCTGGCTAGAAGGCAGCTTGGGCAACAATGGAGTGCTCTTGCGAGGCACATCAGCTGTATCAAGCAATGCTTTCTACTTCGCCAGCGCTCAGCACAATACCCTCGCATTGCGTCCCAAGTTGATCGTCACATATCGCCTGACTGGCAGCCCTACACCGACGCCCCGTACCAGTCCAACGCCTACTCTGACCCCATTCGTCACGCCAACCAGTACAATGTCAGGAAACGTTACAACAACCCCCACTGCTACACCCACTCCATCACCTGTACCTGTCGGCACCGAGACTACTATTATTTTGCAACAGGGAGTCAATGGCTATCTGGGCTATGAAGATACCTATATTCATATTTGGAACCCCGACACAAACTATTGCTCATTGAACACGTTTCGCATGGGTTATCGGCAGCAGTACGCAGCCTTGCTGCACTTTGACTTGTCGCCCATCCCGGCCAATGCCTTGGTTACAGAGGCCTACCTCGAGCTTTACGCGGTGGGCTGGAGTGGATTTGACATGGCGATTGATGCGTACAATGTTTTGCGCCACATAAATGCCTGTCAGGCCACTTGGAACCAGGCAAGCATTGGCAATCCATGGGGCGCCCCAGGATGCAATGACACCGTAACCGACCGATCTACCACGCCTGAGGCGAGCGTGACCACTCAGGGTCTTTACAAATGGTATCAATTTCGCCTGACCACGCTCGTCCAGGACTGGATAAGTGGACGCTGGGCGAACAACGGATTGCTTCTGCGCGGCGCTTCGTCTTCATCAAGCAACATATTCTACTTTGCCAGTGCTCAGTATGAACCCGCTGCCTTACGCCCCAGGCTAGTCATCACGTACCGCCTTGCTACAAGCCCTACGTCAACCCCAGGAGCTAGTCCCACTCCAACGTTCCAATTCAGTCCTACTTGCACGCCAACACTCAGCCCTACTCAAACGCTCCTGGCAAGTCCTACAGCGACTTTGCTGGGTAGCCCCACGCCAACACAGACTCCCAGCGCAACGCGCACTATTACGAGCACACCAACCCATAGTCCGACTGCAACTCCTACAGTGAATACTCCTACCCCAGGTGCAACATCAACGCCGGGTGGTATTGAGACAACAGTGACTCTGCAGCAGGGCAACAATGCGTACATAGGCTGCCAGGACACCTACATATTCCTGCAAGAACCGGATAACAACTACTGCACACTCAATACGTGGAAGGTCGGCTACCGACAACAACACACCGCTTGGCTCCATTTCGACCTGTCCCCCATACCTGCCAACGCCATCGTCACTCAGGCTTCCCTCCAGATATATGCTGTGGCCTGGGGAGGCTCCGACATCGCCATGGAAGTCTACCGCGTCTTGCGCAAGGTCAACGCCTGCGAAGCAACCTGGAACCAGGCAGAGGCAGGCAACCCTTGGGGCGCACCAGGCGCCAACGATACCAAGACCGACCGCGCCGCCCTGCCAGACAGCAATGGGACAACCTGGGGCATCCCCGGTTGGTACGCCTTCGACATCACCATGCTGGTGCAGGATTGGCTCAACGGGCATTTTGCCAATTATGGCCTGCTCTTGCGTGGGGCATCGCCCACGGCTACTGGCATCTTTTACTTCGCCAGTGCCGAGCACCAATCGGTAGACTTGCGCCCCAAACTGGTCATTACTTATTTTGAACCTACACCTTAGCCTTCGCTGTCCGTGTCTGCAAGAGATGCGACGACAGGCAGCTCATCCTCTGGCCTTCTTTCCCAATGCCAAGGATAAATCACGTGGGCTTGCCGAGGGCTCAAAAACGTGATATAATTGCCATGCTGGCTCGCTAAAGTGCGTCGCCTTAAGCTTCTGTAGTCGAGCCATTCACTATGCCTTATGGTGATGCGACAGCAGAGCTTGCTTGGATCATTTCAACCCAAAAGCGAGGAGTATGGCATGACTGAGTCCACCCCCTCTGATTTCATCCGAGACATTATCCGAGAAGACTTGAGAACGAATAAATACGGCGGCCGAGTGCACACGCGGTTTCCACCGGAGCCAAATGGTTACTTGCACATTGGTCACGCCAAGTCAATATGCCTCAACTTTGGTGTGGCAGAGGAATTCAGCGGACTGTGCAACTTGCGCTTCGATGACACGAATCCTACCAAAGAGAGCAGCGAGTACGTCGAAGCTATCAAACACGATATCAAATGGCTTGGCTTCGATTGGGAGGACCGAGAGTACTACGCGTCCGACTACTTCGAGCAGCTTTACGAATACGCGGTACAGTTGATCAAGGCAGGCAAGGCTTATGTGTGCGACCTGAGCCAAGAGGAGATCAAGGAATATCGAGGCACCCTCACCGAGCCTGGCCGAGACAGCCCGTACCGCAATCGCTCGGTGGAAGAGAACCTGAATTTGTTTGCGCGCATGCGTGCTGGCGAGTTTCCGGATGGTGCTCGTGTCCTGCGTGCCAAGATTGACATGTCTTCGCCCAACGTACTCATGCGCGATCCGGTGATCTACCGCATTCTCCATGCCACGCACCATCGCACCGGTGATAAATGGTGCATCTATCCCATGTATGACTTTACCCATTGTCTCTCGGATTCGATTGAAGGGATCACGCATTCGCTCTGCACGTTGGAATTCGAGAACAACCGTGAGCTATATGACTGGTTCCTCGACCAGTTGGGAGTGTACCATCCACAGCAGATCGAGTTCGCGCGGCTCAATCTCACTTACACAGTGATGAGCAAGCGCATCCTGAAGCAACTGGTGGAAGGAGGTTACGTCCGGGGCTGGGATGATCCTCGTATGCCTACTCTTTCTGGCCTGCGGCGACGTGGCTATACCCCAGAGGCTATCCGCAGCTTCTGCGACACCATCGGCGTGGCCAGGACCAACAGTGTTGTTGACATTGAACTGCTTGAGCACCACGTGCGGGAGGATCTGAACAAACGGGCCCCTCGTGTTATGGCCGTGTTACGCCCGCTGCGGTTGGTCATAGACAACTATCCAGAGGGTCAGGTAGAAGAGGTAGAGGCGGAGAACAACCCTGAAGATCCTTCCATGGGGACGCGCAAGGTGCCATTCTCACGTGTACTCTATATTGAGCGGGAAGACTTTCAGGAAGATCCGCCGAAAGGATGGTTTCGCTTGGCGCCGGGTCAGGAAGTGAGACTGAAACATGCCTACTATGTGAAATGCGTACAGGTTGTTAAAGATGAACAAACCGACGAGGTCATTGAACTGCACTGCACCTATGACCCTGTATCTCGAGGCGGTTGGACTAGCGACGGTCGCAAAGTCAAGGGAACCTTGCATTGGGTTTCTGCTGCTCATGCGCTGCAGGCCGAGGTGCGCCTGTACGACCGTCTCTTCACCGTGCCCAACCCGCTTGACCAAGGGAACGATTTCTTGAACTATGTGAATCCTAACTCCCTAGAGGTTTTGACATCATGTCGGGTAGAGCCAAGCCTAGCTGGTGCCCAGCCTGGAAGCAAGTACCAGTTCTTGAGACTAGGCTACTTCTGCGTTGACCCTGATTCGTGTGATGGGAAGCTCGTCTTCAATCGCACGGTCTCGTTGCGCGATACATGGGCCAAGATTCAGCAGACCAAGCAAGCAGAGTAGACGAGCTGCATTCTGTGTCGTGAAGGTACAGCAGATGGATGCAACGAGATTGACTCTCTGGCGTGACGCTGCCCTGATTCTTCTCACCTTGGAGGCTATTGCCCTGGTCCTGCTGCCAGGGGTTGCGTTATATCGGATCCTGCCTGCTGTGCGCCAATTGAGCATGCAGGCACGGACATGGCTGTTCAAAGGACGCTTGACAGTGTGGAAGATCCAGCGGGTAACGCAGCGCGTTATGGGTACAGTGGCTGCACCGTTTATCTGGTGGCGTAGCACCACAGAGGGTATCAATCGGGCTTTCAAGCACCTAGGCTGGAGGTGAGTTGCGATGAGGTACGGTAGACAAAGGCGCACAGCGTTGTTGGGTGCCATCCTGGGAGCATTCCTTGGTTCCATGCTTGCTCTGCTTTACTATCGTTGGGCTAGCCAGCGTCAACAAGAAGAAGGTGAACCAATTGAGGCCAGGCAGATCATCCGTTTTAGTTTGTCTCTCATTCCTGTATTGCGTCAGTTCTTGAAGCTGATCTCGTAAAGCCCAAACCTAATAAGGGGAAACGCTTTACCTGGGCTCGATTTGATTGACTTGTCAAAACTTTAGTCTAAAATAATGCACGGTGTATGTCGAAGAACTCGAAACGCACGATCATCTTGAGCTAGGCAGACTATGGCGGCTATAGACATCATACAACACAAGGAGGCTAGAAAGTGTATCGCATCACTGCCAAGGAAGTGCTGGCACCTGTAACAAAGTTGTTCAAAGTACATGCCCCGGAAGTAGCACGAAAGGCCAAAGCAGGACAATTTGTTATCGTGCGCGTGGATGAAAGGGGAGAGCGCATCCCGCTCACCATCGCTGACTACGACCCTGATTCTGGCGAGCTAACCATGGTATTCCAGGAAGTAGGCAAAACGACCAAATATCTGGGCACGAAGAATGTCGGCGATGAACTGGCTAGCCTAACTGGCCCCTTGGGGCGCCCGACGGAGATCGAAGATTACGGCACGGTCATCTGCGTCGGCGGAGGAGTGGGTATTGCCCCCATTTATCCCATTGCTCGCGCTCTTCGCGAGGCAGGCAACACCGTTATCTCCATTATCGGTGCACGGAACAAGGACCTGCTCTTCTGGGAGGATAAGATGCGCTCGGTGAGTGATGAATTGATCGTCTGCACAGACGATGGGAGTTACGCTCGCAAGGCCCTGGTAACGGAACCGCTTAAGGAGGTCCTCGAATCGGGACGCAAGGTAGATATAGTATGGGCTATCGGCCCGGCGATCATGATGAAGTTCTGTTCCCTGACCACAAAACCCTTTGGGGTCAAGACCATCGTCAGCCTGAACTCGATTATGGTGGACGGCACGGGAATGTGCGGTGCATGTCGGGTCGAGGTCGGGGGCAAGACGCACTTTGTCTGTGTGGACGGGCCGGAATTTGATGGGCATGAGGTAGACTGGAATCTGCTACTGGAGCGCCAACGCATCTACCTAGAGCAGGAAAAGCGCGCCCTGGAGAAGTTCGAGCGAGAACATCAACAGGCATGCCCTTGTGAGGAGGTTCGGTAAATATGGCTAAAGTTGCACCTAGGAATGAGATGCCGCGTCAGGACCCCAAAGTGCGCGCCCGCAACTTTAACGAAGTGGCACTGGGCTACAGCCATGAGCAGGCAGTAGCCGAAGCGAATCGCTGCTTGCAGTGCAAGAAACCCACGTGCATTGAGGGTTGCCCGGTGCAAGTACGCATCCCCGAGTTCATCTTCGCTCTGCGCGAAGGGGATATGTGGGGTGCTGTAACGGCATTGAAGGACAAGAATAACCTACCAGCGATTTGTGGGCGCGTGTGTCCGCAAGAGACCCAGTGCGAAGCATCCTGTGTGTTGGGCAAGAAATTCGAACCCGTAGCGATTGGCCGTCTGGAGCGGTATGTGGCCGACTGGGAGATTGCACAGGGCGTGCGCACGCCCACCGTCGCTCCTCCCAATGGCAAGAGCGTGGCCGTGATTGGTTCTGGCCCAGCCGGGCTGACCTGTGCTGGCGACTTGGCTAAGATGGGCTACAGGGTAACCATTTTCGAATCGCTACATGCGCCGGGTGGCGTGCTCATCTACGGCATCCCCGAATTCCGCTTGCCCAAGTCCATTGTAGCTACTGAGGTCAAGTACGTGCAGAGCCTGGGCGTGGAGATAAAGCTAAATACGGTAGTCGGCAAGTTGTACACCGTGGACGAACTGCTCGCCCATGGCTACGATGCTGTTTTCCTTGGGACAGGAGCAGGTCTGCCCATGTTTATGAACATCCCTGGCGAGAACTATAACGGGGTATACAGTGCCAACGAGTTCCTGACCAGGGTCAACTTGATGAAAGCCTACCTGTTCCCCGAATACGATACTCCTATCATGATTGGACGACGGGTGGCGGTGATCGGCGCAGGCAATGTGGCGATGGACGCTGCTCGCTGCGCTCTGCGCCTGGGCGCTGAAGAGGTGCACATCATTTACCGCCGCACCAAAGCAGAAGCGCCTGCACGCGCTGAGGAATTGGCCAATGCCGAGGAAGAGGGCATCCAGTTCCACTATCTGACTACGCCAGTCGAGGTCTTGGGCACAGAGAAAGGCTGGGTGCGCGGCATTCGCCTGCAGAAGCAGCAATTGGGCGAGCCTGATGCCAGCGGCAGGCCGCGGCCTGTACCCATCCCGGGCTCGGAGTACGACATGGAAGTGGACATGGTCATCATGGCTCTAGGCACACGCCCTAACCCCATGGTTTTCACTGACACGCCGGATTTGGAGCGAACTAAACATGGTACAGTAGTGGCAAACGAGGAAACAGGGCGCACCAAAAAACCACGGGTGTGGGCTGGTGGCGACATTGTAACGGGTGCTGCCACAGTCATTAGCGCCATGGGCGCCGGTAAGCGCGCGGCCGCAGACATTGATGCCTATCTGAGGGACCCCTCACAACCATGGTGGGTAGAGAAAACAGAATAGGAATGTAAAACGGGGGCTGGTTTTCAGCCAGCTCCCGTTTCATATCCTTCCTAGGTTTTTCACGGGTAGAAACTCGATGCATTCCATGACCTGTACTCATCCAAACCTTCCTGTTATGTAATCTTCTGTGCGTTTGTCTCTCGGATTAGTGAAAACATCGCGAGTTAAGCCATATTCCACCAAGTATCCTGCTCGATCTGTATCCATCATCAAGAAGGCGGTATAGTCCGAAACACGAGCTGCCTGTTGCATATTGTGTGTCACGATGATGATGGTGTAATTCTGTACCAACTCCTGCATGAGATCCTCTATCTTGAGCGTGGCGATAGGGTCCAATGCGGAAGCCGGTTCATCCATGAGGATAATCTCAGGACGGATCGCAATAGCACGGGCAATGCACAATCGCTGTTGCTGCCCGCCTGATAGGGTCAGGGCATTCTCACGAAGCTTGTCTTTCACCTCATCCCACAAAGCAGCCTGGCGCAGGCATTGCTCCACTAAGGTGTCCATATCTCCGCGGAACCCGTTGATACGTGCACCCCAAGCAACGTTTTCATAGATCGTCTTGGGAAATGGGTTGGGCTTCTGGAAGACCATGCCAATGCGTCGTCGCACCTCCACCGGATCAACATCCGGTTCATAAATGTTGTGCCCGGCAAAGAGCACTTGCCCTTCCACGCGGCTGTTTGGAATCAAATCGTTCATGCGGTTGAAAGTGCGCAGCAAAGTGCTCTTTCCACACCCCGATGGCCCAATAATTGCGGTGATCTTGCAGCGCTGAATGCTCATATTGATATCCTTGATAGCGCGAAAGTCGCCGTAGTATACGCTTAGTCCACGTGTCTCAATGGTATAATCCCCTTCAGACTCCATAGCACAGGAACCTACTGAGGACGGCAACATGCTATGATCCACAATCGTAGTGATTAGATTCATTACACTGACCTCCTGTATCGGTTGCGGAGCAACACAGCGAATGAATTGAGCGAAAGAAGCAAGAGCAATAGGACAATGATCGCTGCCGCTGCAACATGGCGGAATTGGCTTTGAGGTCGAGAGGTCCATTGGTATATCTGAACCGGCAAAACAGTAAACTTGGAAAACGGGCTAGCGGGGTCTAGCGAGACGAAAGTGGATGCTCCTACTACTACGAGGGGCGCAGTCTCTCCAATGGCTCGCGAAATCGCTAGAATAGTACCCGTGAGAATGCCCGGCATAGCATAGGGAAGCACATGGTGCCAGGTTGTCTCCCATCTGGTTGCACCCAAAGCATAACTCGCCTCACGAAGCGATCGAGGCACCGCCCGAATAGCTTCTCGAGCATTGGTGATAAGCAAAGGAAGAACAAGCAGGACCAATGTCAAGGAGGCAGAAAGCACCGTACGCCCGTTGGCGGTGGCAGGGTCGCCAACTCCAAAGATGGCGCCGCTTGTCAATGGCTCCAAAGCCCGTACAAAGACTGCCAAGCCCAGCATTCCGTAGATGATGGACGGCACACCGCCCAGATTGCTAATGTTCGTTTGGATAAAGCGCGTCACGACATTGTCTTTTGCATATTCTTCCAGATAAATGGCTGCACCCAGCCCCAGTGGAAACGCTACTAGAATGGTGATGGAAATTACCCACAAAGAACCAAGAATAGCGGTGCGAACGCCTGCTAGGGCTGGCACGCTGGACTGATGCCCGCGAATAAAATCGGGATTGATCCATGCGCGGAACTGTAACTTTCCCTTCGGGTATTGTTCCGCAACAAGGGCTGCGATCTCATTTCGATGAAGGATGGATTCCGTAAGCCGCCAAGTCAGCACAATCTCGGGTCTAATCACCCTTTCCTGCACCAGTTGATAGACATTTTCCCAGTCGCGCACGGCAAAGGGGATTTCGCTTTCCAATCGTCGCATCACTCCCTTGGAAACGTACTGCTCTAGAATAGACACCAGTTGTTCTTTAGTCAGATTCTCCAGAGGAACTCCATTGATCGCAAGGGTCTCTGGATCGATCTGATTCTGAACGACCACTAGGCCGAAAGACTGGTCTATGATATTGTAGAGCAGAGCCGTCAATACAATGATTCCGATAATGGTAGATGTTAAAAACAACCAATGCCATACCTTGCCTTTCCGGTGGCGCAAGGCGATCTGGTGCTGAAGGGATTCTCCCTCAGGAAGATAACCCTCTAAAGGATATACTCGACATTTCACGGGGGTGTTCATTCATACACCTCCCGGAAACGCTCTACAAAAAGACGGCTGATGAAGTTGAGCGTCAATGTAATGAGGAACAGCAGCAATCCGAGAGCAAATAGACTGTTGTAGTCAATGGAATCATAACTCAGATCGCCACCGCTGATGCGCACGATGTGTCCGGTCATGGTCTCTGCGGCTTTGAACGGGTTGAAAGTGAAGGCTGGTCCCGCACCTGCAGCAATAGCCACGATCATCGTTTCGCCGACGGCGCGTGAGACTGCTAGGATAAATGCAGCCGCGATGCCCGAAAGCGCTGCCGGCACTACTACCTGCACTGCCGTTTCCAGTTTGGTCGCTCCCATAGCATACGAAGCCTCACGCAACGAACGCGGAACGGCGCTAAGTGCATCCTCGGACATGGAACTGACCAAGGGTAAGATGAGAATGCCCATGACCATGCCCGCCGAAGCCGTGTTGTAGATCTCCACCACGTTGTCTCCGAAGATAGCCCGCAGGAGAGGAGTCATAAAGGTAAGTGCAAAGTACCCATAGACAACCGTTGGAATACCAGCCAGTATCTCCAGGGTAGGTTTCAGTACGCTGCGCGCACGCTCAGAAGCGTACTCGCTAAGATAGATTGCTACGGCCAGCCCTAGTGGAAGAGCAACGAGCATTGCGATGGTTGTGGTCATCATCGTGGCATTCACCAGAGGCCAGACTCCAAAACGTCCAATGGCCGGTTGCCAAACCGTGGTGGTGAAAAACTCGCGGAGATCAACCTCGTGGCTGCCAAAGAAAAGCCAGGATTCCTCCCCTAGCACGATCACCAGTGCAAGCGTTGTTAGAATCGAGACTCCCGCGCAGAAATAAAGAAAGGTCTGAATAAGGCTTTCCCTTACGCGTCTGCGCTTGCGCAGATAGCGTGGGGCTGTCTCTTCCTTCTTACTTCGTGTGCCCATTTGTAAGTCATTTATTCGGGTGTGCACGCTGATAGCCCTCCCATCTCCGGGGATTGTGCCAATAGCAGAAAAGGGGAAAGGGGAAGGAAGTGTGCCTCCCTTCCCCATATTGGCGAAAGTCCGCTACTGACCCACTGCTTCTAGCCAAGCTTTCTTGGAAGCATTCAGGGCCTCTTCGCTGGCCGGGAAGTATCCAACCTTGCGGATCACCTCGTTGACATTGGTCAGGTAGTAGTTGATGAACGCTGCCACCTGAGGCTTCTCGCGCATGATCTTCGCTGTTGAGTAGATGAATAGTGGTCGTGCCAATGGATACTTGCCACTGTCCACTGTCTCTGGCGTAGGAGCAATTCCATCAATCGAAAGCACGTTCATCTTGTCTGCATTCTCCTGATAATAGGCAAAGCCAAAGTACCCGATCGCATACGGGCTGCCCAACACACCCTGCACAAGCACATTGTCATCCTCGCTGAGCTGCAGATTGGCTGCTTCCAGCAACAACTCTTTCTTCTTGCCTAAGACCTCTTCCACGAAGAAGTCAAACGTGCCACTGTCCGTCCCAGGACTGAAGCGCAGGATGTTCTCCTTCGGCCATGATGGATCTACATCCGACCACCTCATTGCTTCGTTCGAAAAGATTTTTGCCAACTGCTCCATAGTCACATTCTGTAAGAAGGTGTTCCTCTTGCTAACCACTACCGCTACTGCATCCGTGCCAATGCGAAACGCGATGGGCTCGCGACCAATTGCCCGACAAGAATCTACCTCGCTGCTCTTGATCGGACGGCTGGCGTTGGCAATGTCCGTCTCCCCTGCCTTGCAGAAGCGCTCAAATCCCGCACCACTGCCAATGCTGTCAATGGTGATGTTTCCTTTGTATCCTTCATCTTTGAACATCTCGGCAATCGCCTCGGAAAGAGGGTACACAGTAGAACTGCCTGCCGTTACAATATCGCCCTTGACCTCGAGAGGATTCACCTCCGGAAGTACAATACCCGTGGCAGGCTTGGTCGGCACTACGGTGGGCGCTTGCGTTGGTGTGCTCTTCGGTACGAGGATAGGCGATGGTGTGGGTGTTGCCGTTGGCTGTGCGGGGGTGCACGCCGAAAGCAGTAACGACAACAGTAGGGTTACAAACAGAATTCTGCGCATGGTAGTCTCCTCCTAATTTCTTGCTAATTTTCATTCTATCCAGAAGAGATACTACCACACGGAGTTTAACGCTGTATCAAGGATATGTTAAAGCTTTGTTAAACTTTAGCCAGAACTACTCCATTTAATCGTTCCACAGAGGCAATGTAAAAGAGAATGTGCTTCCCTGATCCTCACCTTCGCTCTGAGCCCAGATGCGTCCGCCATGAGCTTGAACAATGTGCTTTGCAATGGCTAGCCCAAGTCCCGTGCCCTCACCAGATCGTGCGCGGTCTGCTTTGTAGAAACGTTCAAAGATACGAGGCAGGTCCTCCGCAGAGATGCCCATACCGGTATCACGCACGGAAATGACCATCTCCTGCCCTACAACCTCCGCCGAGATTTCCACTTGACCGCCCGATGGAGTGAATTTGATCGCATTGTGCACCAAGTTCGTGATGACTTGTTGCACTCGTTCGATATCCGCATGCACAGGGGGAAGAGCTGACGGAATAGTAACACTCAGATGCAACCCGGCACGCTCAGCTTGAGGGCGCAGCCGCTCCACGGGCGGCAATACCACCTCTGCTACCGCCGCAGACGTCAATTGCAAAGGAACTTGCCCTGACTCAATACGTGACAACTCTAACAGCTCCTTCACCATCTGAGTGAGTGCATCCACCTCGGTCTCCATGCGGTTTAGAAAGCGCAGGGCCGCTTCCTTGTCATCTAAAGCTCCATCGCGCAGTGTTTCTACTAATGCCTTCAGCGAGGCAAGAGGAGTACGGAGTTCATGCGAGACGTTGCTGACAAAATCGCGTCGTATCGTTTCTAGCCGCCGAATCTGGGTAAGGTCTTGAAGAATGACCAGAATTCCGGCTTTGCCTCCACCACGGATAGGGGTCACGATAACCCGCAGGAAAGGCCCTTGGCGGTACATCTCAACAGTGTCCTCTTGTTCCTGGCCGTCATCCTGGCTGCGTCGTACCAACTCGATTATTCTATGATGTCGAACTATCTGAGCAAAAGAGCGCCCCATTGCCTCTTTTTCAGTTGTGCCCAGCAGCCTAGCCGCAGCAGCATTGATCAATAAAATTCGCCCGGCACCATCCACGATGAGCGCACCATCCGCCATGTACGCCTGAACAGTAGCGAAAAGGTTCTTCTCCTCTTCCAACGCGGTCATCTTTTCCCGAAGTTGCGCCGCCATGCGATTGAAAGCTCTGCCCAATTGCCCTATTTCATCGCGTGTGACTGGAGTTACCGAAACGCTCAAATCACCTCCCGCCATTTGTTCGGCCTCGCTGGTTAGCCGACGAATAGGACTCACAGTGCGCTCGACAATGAGCAAGGCAAGAAATGCTGCAACTACGGACGCTGCTATTGCAACTAACAAGATGCTCTGATGCAGTCGCGCCGTATAGAGCTCGACCTGGCGTAAAGGACGCGCCACTCGGACAATAGCCGTGATTGTCTCATCCGACTTTACCAGAACTGCAGTGTACATCATCTCGTACCCTAGGGTTGCACTAAAACGCGCGCTGTTACCTCGTCCCTCAGCCAGGGCTTGTTGAACTTCTGGCCGCCACAGGTGATTATCCATGCGCGCCCGATCTTCATGCGAATCGCCCAGCACAACGCCATCGGGTGCAATAATGGTGATACGTGCCTCGATCTCACGTGCCCATTGACTAGCCAAGGCGTCCAATTCATCTGCTGTTGCTCCTTGTGCTATAGATCGTTCCAAAGCATTGCCAACCAAACGCGCTTCGGAAAGAAGCTGCGCTTGCACATCAGCCTTGTACACCTCGTGCAGGAAATGGTTCAGATAGATTGTGAGGGCGATCATGATCAAGGCCACAAGCAGTATATAGGGAATGGCTATACGCCAACGGATGTTGTGGAACATGGCATCTATCCTTCAAAACGGTATCCAAGGCCACGCACAGTAACAATGCGCGTCGGGTGTGCGGGGTCAGGTTCGATCTTCTCGCGCAACCAGCGGATATGCACATCTACCGTTCTGGTTCCCCCAGCAAAGTCCCAGCCCCACACACGCTCGAGGATCAAATCACGGGACAAGACCCTGCCACGGTTACGCGCTAAGAAGACAAGAAGTTCGTACTCCTTTGGCTTGAGGGGCACAATCGTACCTGCTCGCCGCAGCTCAGCTCGGGTCAGATCCAGAACCAGATCACCAAAAACGAACCTTTTGGCATCAGGCGCGGCCGCCATTGCCATATCCTCTCTGATCAAGCGCACGCGGCGCAGCAGAGCCTTCACTCTAGCCAGGAGCTCTCGCATGGAAAAAGGCTTGGTCATGTAATCGTCCGCACCCACTTCCAGGCCTACAACCTTGTCAATTTCCTCATCACGAGCGGTGAGCATGAGAATGGGTATGTTCATCTCCTGGCGCAAGATGCGGCACACCTCAAACCCATCTATCTTGGGAATCATCACATCCAGGAGGATTACATCTGGGCGTTCCCTTCGGGCTAGCTCTACCGCACTCATCCCATCGGTGGCTGTGATAACCGAATAACCTTGACGGCGCAGGTTGTACTGCAGCGTCTCGAGGAGAATAGGATCATCCTCTACGACCAAGATCTTGTCCTTGACTTCTGACTCCATTTTTACACTATCCACCAATTCTCTTGCAGAACAGAAATCGTTAAGTCATTTTAACATAGATATTTACACCGAGCAAAGATGCGCTAATCTTAGGCGGTTGCATATATTGTTGCTGGAGTTTAAAGATGACAGGCGGCCCGATCTCTGGCAAATAAGGAAGCTATACAGCCAGGAGGTCGAGGCCGCCATGAATGTTATCGAGAGTGCACGGGAATTTGTCAAGGAGCTGTTGGAGCCCACTGATCCGCGGCGTTGTCCCTACTGCGGTCGGCGCATGACCAAGAGGCATGGCTTCTACATCGTCACCATCCGTGATGTGGGCGGAGTGCACCAGGAGAAGGTGCAGCGCTATTGGTGTCATCTTTGCCGGTGCAGCTATTCCCCACCTGACCCCCGCCGCGAAGCACGGGCCCGCTACACCAGGCAGGTGCGGCGCAAGGCCCTCGATCTGTACTTCCACGTCGGTGCTTCTGTGCGCGCTGCTGCGCAGTGGCTGCGCTCGGAGATCAACCAGGGCACAGAACGCGCTTTGATCTGGAATCCTTTGCTGCCTCTCAGCCCTCCTGCGGAAACGACCGCCCGCTTGAGCCACACCAGCGTTTGGCGCTGGGAACAGCAGGCGGCTCAGCAAGTCGAGAAGCAGGCCCAACAAGGCCGTTGGCAGCACTTGATCCGCTTCAGCGGCGCGCTGGTGGCCGCTGCGTCTGCCAGCTACATCCGTGGCGTGCCTACTCCGCTGCACCTCATCGCCGATGCTGTCACCCGTGTCGGCCTGGTGGTGGGTCGCTTGCGCACGGAGAGCGAGGCCGTGATCGCCGGTCAGTTCCGTCTCGCTCTGGCCTGGTGGGCCTTGGGCAGAAGATGTGCGCGTGCTCGTGAGCGACGGAGCCGTTTCTTATCGCTATGTCTTGGATCGGGTCTTGCGCTGGGCCAAACAGCAGCGCAGCCTCTTTCACCTGTGGCGCAACATCAGCCCGCACCTGCAAGCCTTCGCCGAACGAGCCGCCGACGAAGCTATGGACATCCTCCAAGATATGCTCCATGCCGTCTGGGATGCACTCTCCCTCCAGGAAGCCCAAGAAGCTTTCTCAGCCCTCCAAAGCGTATGGTCTCATGTCCCCTCCTTGCAGCCAGCCATTCAACTCATCGGCAAGGCCCTAGAAGAAGCCCTGTTGCACACTAGCCAGGTGGTAGACGGCATGGGCCGTACCAGTAACGTCGCTGAACGCTTCTTCCGACGCTACCGACAACGAGTGCGCCGCATGGGTTGCTTCATGAGCAACGGCGGATGCGATGCTTTCAACCTCCTCTGGCTCACGTACATCAACCTGGAGCCTTATCAACTGCGCCGGGAGCAAAAACGAACCTATCGCTATCCCGGTTTGTGCCCGCTGCAGGTGGCAGCAACAGATACGCAAGCCGTCACCTGGCTAGATGCGCTCGGCATCTGACCAGCCCAGGCATCCTGCCTCGTCAACCGCGCCCTTCTGCCCTATGCACACCTCTGTTGCTCCTCCGTGCCTTTTTGTCCTATTCGCACCCCCGCAGCAACATTCAACGCAACCGCCTAGTACTGAGGGTGTTGAAAGTCTCGTTTTTGAGGACAAGCCAGAAGGGGTTAAACTGTGGTATAGCCAATGCCATAAGTGGGGGGATGAAGATGAGACACGAGAGATTCAAACCGCACACCAACAATTCCTTTTTCGGTGACTTTCTGTATGAGCAGGTTGTACCGTACCTGCGGATCACTTCTTAGTGCAACTGAAGCAGGTCATCCCCTGGCAATGTTTCACCTACAAACTGATTAAGTATTACCAAGGGCAAGGACAGCAGGGCCGACCGCCTTACGATCCCGCCCTCGTGCTCAAGATGCTTCTGCTTGCTTACCTCTACAACCTCTCGGAGCGCCAAGTGGAAGAGTATAGCAACTTCTACCTGCCTGCCAAGCACTTCTTAGCGCTTTCTTTCAGCACGCAAAATGTCACTAAAATGTTACGGTTCAGTCAAATGATAATATCACCGAGGGAACCGTGCCTAATAGAGAAGATGGCCATTGACGAGCGATACAAGTATCCACGCGTCAAGCAGAAGCCATATCTCCGGGAAGCGCAAGGAACACAGCCAGATGCGAGACGAGATGGAGCAGGTCACTGGAGCGGAGTTGCAGCCGGCCTGATCATCACAGTTCGTCGCCAGCATGCTACGCGAGTTGATCGCGTCGGGAGCAATCGGTGGCATCAACCGCGAATGGGCCTGGGAAGGCTCAACTGGCCGTGAGGTGCGCGTCGCCGTCGTGGACAAAGGGACTAGACCCCCCGAGCGGAGCGGCTGCGCTTGAGCCACAAGCCCTGGGGCTCCTCTTTGGACAAAAAACTCTTTACCTCGCCAAGTGCATCTCAGGGAATCTTGAGTTCGCCACCATTTTTCAAGATAAATTGGGAGGCTATTTTCATGCCTTTGGTAATTTCTTCATTGGAGACAAACTTTATCGTTCCTGTCCTCCCATCTGCATTCAGAATGCCATTTGCTTTGATTTTCCCACCTGAAACAAATCTCACTGTAACACCATGGCAAACAGTTAGAATCTCGCCAGCAGGAACAGTTACAGTACTTGAAACAAGATAGGGGATTTTGGCCGAGCACAAAGGGCCCAACCTTCTATCATAGATTTCTCCTTCCAAGTGCCACAAGATAGCACCATTGGCTTTATCCAGGACTAATTTGGGATTGAGTGGTGCGTTGCTGGCCTGGTTGTACCAAGCAGTGTATGTACTCCCGTCGAATCCTTGGAAGACGGGCCCACGGGGGCCGCTAGATATGATGCCTATGCTTCCCCATCGCCCCGAATAGCGAATAAACACCTGCCCATTCAATGGGCGAAACTGACCAGCAAGGAGCGTACTGGCTTGTTTTGTCCCCTGGCAGGTCGAGGAGGTGCAGGGATTGTACTCGCCCATGTTGATCAAGCCGCCGTGTCTGCTAGGATTCGGATTAATGGCGTGTTCTACCGATCCAGCCTGTCGCACGTCCCCACTGGTCCAGGTCTTCCACACAGTGCCACCAGCTACATCGGAGGAATCGCGCGGGTCACAGAAACCTAGTCCCCCAGGCACCCTATGGAGCTGACTTGGATTATCGGGGTTGTCGCCCCAGACAATAGTGCCCATATGGGAGCCCCCTGTGTTGTAGTCACACCAGTCTTGTGGAGAAGCAAAAGCGGCATGTCCACCGCCGTCAATGGCCATCAGAATATGCGTGCCCTGGTATAGAGTAAGTTCCGTCACCGATTTGAAAGTACCTGGATGATCATCACGGTGTCGCGAAAACCATGCACCCTTTAGATCGAGGTTGTTATCAAGCTGCACGTGAATCGTTGCATCCCAATCACCACCATGATCACCTACAGTAAAGTCGTTGTAAGAAAAAGCATGCCAATACTGAATCATGACCCCACGCTCAGAAGTGGGATAGGCGTGAAAATATGTTACCCATTCTCTCGGATCCAGGCTGCCAATGCGATAAGCCTCAGCGACATCTGGGAGAACGAAAGTACTTTGATCCGAGTAGCCAGTGGAACCTTCACCATCGGGGTCCTCTGCAATAGTTGAAATGCGTCGATGGTGGGGAGGGTCGCCACAGTGCCGCTCAGGGTGTCCCAATCCCCAACTGTCGGGATGCACCCATGGAGGCCCGATAAGCCTCTCCTGGGAGCCAACCGTTGTGAGTACCAGTTCATTGATGTCGGGCCAGCAATCCTCGTAATACCAAAGGCTGGATCGTTGCAGGATCCAGCCAACGTTGGCCGGGTAGTTGGACTCGCCAGGCTCTATATAAACTACTGGGGCAAATTTCTCCGCCAGGAACTGCTCCACCGCATCATCAATGCCATCACGGTCATCGTCAACGAATGACTCCCCCGCCACACGAGGGCTGACGGCAAGGGTTGCCGCCAGGGCAGCAATTATTATAGCTTCCCTAATTTCCATCAATGCAGTCCTCTTTACTGCTTCATCAATAGACCTTTAGACTGCCACCGTTGCAGATATTTATGGCCCCTTTGGTCGTTAAGCGAACGCGCCCTAGCATTCCGATAGTGGCGGCCCCGTCTCCAGCAAGTAATTGTATCCGTTTGGAAAAGGTAAGCGCCTCCCAATAGGGGCCTATACTAACTGGCTTGATTTTGATCCGTGCGCCGTTCCAGGCCAGGTCGTTAGCCTCACCGACGGTGTTGAACGGCTTGTGTGGTTCACCCGTCTCCTCACCCATATAGGAAGAATCCACATAGATCGTGTTAATATAGTGGTACAGATAGACATCATCCGCGGTCAACTCATTATCAAGCAAGCCGACATGGAGTTGCCCCCCAAATCCTGGTGCCCGTCCGTCATCCAGGTCCCATATCGTTATCCCTTCCGGTTCGTCGAATGCTGGGAAACCTGCACTGTAGCGATAATTAAAGTGACCGAAGCCATTCGTGGATTGGGCTACCCTATGCCAGGTTCGGGTGTCAAACACACTTATTCCGTCATTGCGGTACTGGAATACGCCGCTTTCGCTACCAGACACTATATAAAGTAGACGTCCACTTTCTGAGAACACTCCGCCCTGCGTACGTCCTAACATCAGCGGGGTGCCATCTTCGTCCAAAAGGTTGATGCTAGCAAGAAGTGTCAGATTCACCGGTTTGTTCGGCAGATCGGCCCAGTTTAAAGAGAACTTGTAAATCGACCACGTACAATCCCCCGAAGAATACAGGTTTCCGTCTGGATCTACCGCAACCCACCCCAATGACCGGCCTTCAGGATCTCGACAAGCTCCGAAATTTGGCACACTGGTCATGTTTACATATGCAAGATCATTCGCTCTAAAGAAGGCAAGAACGTTAGGCACCGTATAGGACCTTTCCTTCTCCACGGGCACGATGATATAACCCTGTCCTGCATATCGGTAGTATGAGATATCACCAAAGTGGTTATACCCAAGCTGGGCAAGAGGAGTTTCAGATATCATACGACGAATGACTCCCGGGTATTGATTCTGGTTGTCCGTCACATGTCTCAAATCATATTGCACGGGGACTTTCCAAAGCTGGGGCACTTCATGTGTGTTTGAGGACAAGAACCAATTGTCCTGATCGTGAGTCAGCCCTTGAAACTCATCGGCATAAGGGGTTCCCTCCTGGTCAGGATAGGCTCCATGGAAGAGAAAATAGGACTCATAAGGCTTGCATCCAGGGGACAGGGACGGCTGGGACCAGCCTCCCTGCTCTAGGCTCAGGAGAAGGCAAAAAGACAATAAGACCGTCCACTTGATGAATCTGTATATTCGATTGAACATGGCAAAACCTCGCTCCCTCTTGTCTTGACCTGACATCTGCAATCGAACGATGCTCTGCACTCATGGGAGCACAGACCTATAATGGCGCACAGCGGTCTGCCGTTGAGCTGGAAGCACTGGTTGTGCTCCTTGAGCACGAAACGCTTTACCTTTCCAACCCCTACCCTCTCCCATTTGTGAGAGGAGGACAACGGGCTAACGATTCCTCAACAACGACGGCAGGTAGACCCGGTACCCCGCCACGGCAACACCTACCCCGCCGCTCCAGAAGCCACCACTCAGGGTATAGGGGCCGCCGGCAAGCGCACCTGTATGCGCCTGGCCCACGGTGCCGCTCACGATATAGCTGGACGACACGGATTGGCCTCCCCCGCCGGCGATGACGTGCCAGCTCAAATCGAAGTCGGCCATGGACGCTATCGTTTCTGTGGCAACCAAACAAGCCAGCACTAAACTGGCAGCTATGAAGAGTGTTCTTCTCATGGCTATCTCTCACTTTCTTGCATCGGTTTCCAGATCAACGCACGCGGATACTGCCGTTGCTGTGTAGCTTGATCTTGCCGCCGGCGGCGACCTTGAGCCCGCGCGTGGTAAGGCCTTCTGAGTAAAAGCGGGTCTCGCCCGGCGATCTCCCCTCAATGGTAACGGCCGAAGCGGAACCACCTGTGATGCTAGTGCCCGGCAGGAATTGCACCCATGCGCCGCCCTGGATTGTCGTGTTCACGAAAATCACATCACAGTAAATGTAATGGGGAAGATCGGTGGCGCTATTCCGCGGCCCCAAAGTCCCCCAGGAGACTCCACAATGTCCGGTGCGCGGGTAGATATGACGAATCAACTCCTCTTCGTCCCAAGAACACCCACCCTGCCAACCCGGCGCATTGTCGCAGTCAAAGTTGTCCAAAGTATACCAGGCGGTGTGTGGATCATCCCAACCGTAGTTAGCATGTACCTGATAAAGCCCCCCGGTATTGTCGTACCCATCCACCACTATGGCATGATCAAAATCTGATATAAACACCGCTCCAGTTGCGATACGATATACCACCGGCCGATTGTTATCAATTTCCTGTTTTATTATGTTCCACCACTCATCCAGGCTATAACTATCACGCTCCTCGCAATACGGTTGGTCCAGATCTGGGTTGGAGTAGAAAAAATCATCCTCCAGAGCATCTCTTGCATCGTCAACCAACCAATGGCAGAGCGCGCCATAAGTGATGTCACAGCCATAATCCGTATACATGGCTTGCCCAGCGATAGCACAAAGGGCAGCTACAGCATCAATTTGAGCTTGCGTCACTGGATTGCCATTTTCGTCATTGAACCAGCCATTTGCTCGAACGTACCGGTTGAGCATATTCGGCCAGTCAAAGTAAAAACGAAAGGCTCCAGAATAGTACGGAGGCCAATGAAAGTAGCGCATGACCTGTGCCGTAGCCAGTTGTACACAGCCAACCACCGCATTCGCACATGCTTCATCGCCAATCATCTCTGGACAAGAGAAATTGTAAGGAGCCCTTTGATGCCAACTGGTCTTCAGAAGCGGGCCAACCTGGACGCTGCTTTGAGCATAGAGAGAACGAAGGTTCGTCGGCAGTGAACCAGCGCCTTGCAGAAGGTATAACCATGCCAGGCGGTTGGCAATCGAGGCGGATTCGTCTATTTCCTCCGTTCTCGCTTTCTCCAGCCCGCCGAATTGCTGGATCAAGAACTTTATTTGAGCCTCCGCCACATCTTTCAGCAGATCCGCCATTCCTCCCTCAGCGTCGGGATTCAAGCTGCTATCTATGGAATAGGCACGGATGGGTGGAAAATCCTTCAGAAACGAGATGACGACGTATCCCTGTGGTTGAACCGACGCATAATAGCCCAGGAGCAGATCCCCCCTCCTGAGCTCGGTCAAGTTGTCTATAGAAGGGTGCTTTTCTCCACTCCACTGACCGTCTCGTTCCACAATCAACCGAAGCCAGTTTTCGGCCACGGTTCTGGCCTCTTCGCACGTGGCGATATGGTCATTGTCTGGAGGCGCTGCCATCCCTGTGTAGCGCATCAGTGCGCTGGAAAGGGTGAAGGTTAGCGCCACCACAATGGAGAACAGGGACCGATACGCCCATACGATGGATTTCTCAGACATATGGAACTCCGTATCATTATTTCGCTAGGTAAAGGCCGGCAGCCATCTTCTTGCCAGAAAGAGACTCCCTGGCATTTCGGCGGCACTCATCCTATTGCAAGGTTACCAGGACAAGGATCTGCCCTTTCTGGCCAGCGGGCAGCCCTTCCATCGCCTTACCCAGGATGGCACCCTGCGCCTTCTCATAGTCTTTGGCCACCATGGCATAGCCAGGGGTGGGTGACGTAGTCAACAAGTCTCCAGGCGATACTGCGCCATAGGTCGTATCCACGTTGCAGTAAACCCGGCCGGCCAGCGCCACGTCGTAGTCGAACTGATCCACTCCCAGGCGCACGCCAGAGCCTAAGCCCTTGGCCCCAGTCACGATCCCGGCAACCTTGCGATCATAGGGCGTATTGCTCACGGTCAGTTTTCCGGGCTGGTCAGGGTCTATCACCAGCACGGTACCGGGGAGAATTTCTCCCTGGTCCGAAACATCAAAACCCTCGGCATAATCAAGCCCCTCGCCAAGTTCCAGAATGGTGGCGCCCGTGGCGCGACTGAATACCGCTACATTTCCTCTGAAGCCTCCAGCGTATCCGCTGCTGCTGGAGCCATACACACCGAAGCCGCTGCCGGTATTGACGCCGTACACGCCGCTCTTGTTGGCCCCTGAGCTCTGACCGCGCACGCCGTCGCCGGTGCTGCTGGAGCCAGTCACGCCAGTGCCGCTACTGGTATTGACGCCAGACACGCCAGTGCCGGAGGTGCTGGCACTCTCACCATACACGCCGATGTTGGCGCCGCTGGTAGCGGTGGCGTAGCCAACCACGCCGCGCCAGGGAGCAGTTGCATACACGCCGACGCCGCCGCTGCCGTTGCTGGCGCCATACACGCCAAAGCCGTTCCCGGTATGGAGACCGTACACGCCGCTTTTGTTAGCCCCTGACGTCTCGCCGCGCACACCGTCGCCCGTGCTGCTTATGCCAGTCACGCCGTTCCCGCTGCTGCTGGAGCCATACACACCGAAGCCGCTACCGGTATTGACGCCATACACGCCGCTCTTGTTGGCCCCTGAGCTCTGACCGCGCACGCCGTCGCCCGTGCTGCTTATGCCAGACACACCGTTGCCACTGCTGCTTTGGCCAGCCACCCCGTTGCCGCTGGTATTGCTGAGACCGTACACGCCCGTGCCAGCAGGGCTGTTGCTGGCGCCCTTCACGCCATAGGCCACGCCGCTGGCGGCGCTGGCATAGCCGTACACGCCCGACCCAGAGGTACTGTCACTCTGGCCGTACACGCCGGAAGCGAAGATGTCGCTGGCAGCGGTGTTACGCAGGCCCAGGATTGCGCCGGAGATGTCACCGGTGACATTGGCACCGGGCCGCAGTCCCAGCGCATAGGGCGCCGGCAATAGCGGCTGACGGGGCGAGAGCCACTCGCCGCCGACCCGAATGCGCAGCCAGAGCGCCTGGCCGTTGAAGGCACTCTGTGGCACATCCAACTCTACGGTGAACAGGCCATTGCTCACGGGCACACCACTCTTCACGATGTCGCTCCCTACCTGGCTGCCGGCCGTGGCGTCATTCCAGAGCTGGAACGTCAGGTTGTAGCTGCCACTGAGCGGGTTGCCGGCCGCATCAGTTAGCCGGCCTTGATAGCTGATCTTGTTGGCAACCGTGCCGGCCAGTTGCACGTTCCCCTGCTGCGCTTGTCCTGTCTGCGACGGGTCAGCCACCACACTGCGGCCGGCTATCGCAAGCAAGGCCAGGACCACCATAGCGGCTGTCACAACTGTCGCTGTTTTGCTTTTCATTTTTCAGTTCTCCTTTCTTCTTCTCCTCGTCCGCACGGTTAGCGAAACTTTATCTGTCCGCCATTCCGCACTCTCAACTGTCCGCTCACCTTCATTCCATGAACAATGCAATCTGCCTGAGGGTCTGCCGCCAGAGACATGAAGTAAACCGGCATATCGGATGTCCCATCCACGTTCAATCCATGGCTGGAGTCTACGCCTAGCGTAGTAATCTTTCTCCCGTTCTCCATGAGGATGGACGCATAGGGGAGAACCGTCAATGTTCTTCCTGCCGGCACAGTCACATCTCCAGTGACGCGATAGCGCATATAGCCGAACCAGGGACCACCACCCCAATCCCATACGGAATTACTTACGGCCGAGGTAAAAGCGCCGCCAATGATTAGAGAGGGATCACCGAATAGAATGAGCTTGTGGGGTTCGTCGAACATGTGGCCGACATCCCATTCCGCCGGCTGGCGCGACCAGGTGTGGCTTTGGCCGAGGTTATGCTGGTTGTAGTATTGTTCAATCATGTACTTCCACATGTCCCCCAAGACGACTATATTCTGAGCATGGTAAGCGTAAAAGAAGTGGGTATCAAGAGCGGTAACCCAAGGACGCCCTCCGCTTCTCTCACCCAAGTAGGCGATGGCCCCCGTGGGGCCCACCGGATTGCCGAATAGAATGGACTCTGCAAAGCAAGGGGGATCCAATGGGCACGTCGTGCACAGAGGGCGCTCAACAACGGCAGGACATGTCACCACGCCGTTTTGCAGGGGCGCCGGACGCGGTAGGGAAGTGTGAGGACAAGGGCCGGGATTGAGCACTTCGCCGTTAGCGGTTCCACAATGCGTTACCCCTGCGGTGTCCACGTAAGGGTGCAGACGAGCCAACCAGGCGAACATGCCTGTGTCGCACGCGCCGGCGAATACGACCGGCAGTCTGTCCGTGTTGGTCAGATTGTTGAGAACAGGACTGTAGAAACCCAGACAGGCCCACCCGGAAGAGTTCCCATGTCCTAAATAATTGACGAAGCCAACGCCGTAATTGAAATCGTCGCAGATCACGTCGGGCACGCCGGTCGGAATTGCCGGCTGCCCGACCTTAATCCATAACGTATACCGCTTTATCAGCGCGAAGCCGTCGTTAGCCAGAGCATTGCCCAACGTGTCTTTCAGATCATTGGCATTGAACCACGTTCCTGTGTAGAGAGCAGCCCTTTTGAACCAGGCGCTGGTGGGTACGGTCTTCAATTCATAAGCGATGACCTTATTGACGTAGGCGCTGACCTCTGCCGCCGTTGACGCTGGAATCCTTCCCACGGCGACATCGGGCAGGATGTCTATCTGATCATTGTTGATCTTGCCATCGGGAGCGAATTCGATCTCCGCGTAGAGTCTGTTATTGTTCATGTCCCAATCGTCAAAGACGGTCGTCCCGTGCTTGTAAAGGTCGGCATAGTAGAGATCGCTAACCGCCCAACCTTCCTGTTCTGGCAATCCCCACCATCTCCACCTGGCGGGGAATCGGTCAATGTCGCCCACGAGCATGACATATCATATCTCGTTGGCGCTTTTGTAGTGTTCGATAGCGTACTTCACCTTTTCTGCTTGATCGGCGCCAGGAAAACTGTTGTAGATTTGGGCCAGGCTCACTAGGATGGTGGGTCGGCCACTGGCGTCCTTGAACCGTTTCAGGGGCTGCAACTCATCCATGAAATCATCCGGAGCGATGACGAGCAGCGTGTACTGAGTCAGGGTAGAGACCTCGCCTTGGGAGACTGCTGGCAATGGAATCAACCATAGAGCCAACGCCAACAAAGCTGCTACGATCAAGTTATGAATGATTACTTTCTGATGGCACATCGTTAGTCACCTGAGATTCAAATGATGTGACAAAACGTGCGATGAACGCTAGCAGTTGACGCGCGTTATAAAATGTAATTCCTTGACCACTCTGCACATGCTCGATGCGCCCACGCCAGCCTCTCGCTCGATCTGCTTTCCCTCCTCGCCATTCCCTCCAGAAACGGACGACGAACGTGTTTTGCGGCAGTTCCGCGTGGTCAGGCATTGACCCTCGGTACCCTCCTGCGCGCTGAGCAGTTGGCGGGAGGGTGAGATAAAAAAGACAGCTCTTTCAAAGAGCAGTTTATCATGCGGGTATCAAAAAACTATCAAAAGGCGAACACCCTTCAAATCACGGCTCACGGCTTCCAGGTAGCGCTGCCGCTGCTGAGGATCGGGGATGCGACCGGCCTTGGACGCGATGATGGCCTCGACCCGCCGGACCTGCTCGCCTGCCGCCTCAACCCGGCCCAGGGCGCGCAGGACCCGGGCGTGGGCCTGGTGGACTTCTTCGGTGCCGACCCAACTCTCGTCGCTCCGAGACACCAAGCCAACGGCACGCTGGGTGTGCTCTAGGGCTGCTTCAGGATTGCCCTGAGCCAGCCCGGCAAGTCCCATCTCCAACTCACCCCACATCTCGCAGACTGGCACGGCGATCTCGCGGGCAATTTGCACTGCCTCTGCCGCGTGGGCTAGGGTCAGCGCGAGATCGCCCAAGTGCCGTTCGGCGCGCGCCAGCGCTGCCAGCCCGGCGGCCAGGTTTCCCCGCGATTCGATGTCGCGGGCTAGGGCCACCGCTTCGGTCAGGGCACCGTGCGCGGCTGCGAGCTGCCCGGCGGCGATCTCCGTCAGTCCCAGCCCAATGAGCGCTTCCATCAGACGCCGGCGGTGTCGGATCGGGCGCACTCGTTCAACGGCCTGCTTTAGCCAGCGCTGCGCTTCGGCCAGATCGCCCAGATGGTAAAGGGCGAGTCCGGTTCCTACCTCGGCAGCCACGCGCCCATGTTCGGTGCGCAACTCCTCCTGTATAGATAGAGACCGCTGAAAGCAATCTACTGCCGCCACATAGTTACCCTGGCACAGTTCCCAGGAACCTGATTGGATCAACCCATACGCTTCGGCAGACCGCGCGCCAATGCGACGAGCCATGTTCAGATGCTCCGTCACGTACTGCCCCGCCTCGGCCAAGTGTCCCATCTTCAGATAAGTAGCTGCAATGTCTAAACCGGCCCAAGCCATGCCATTGTAGTGGCTAAACGCCTTATGACTGGCATAAGACTCTTGCTGATAAGCGAGGAAGCGGGCATAGTTCCCCAGGTGAAAGTGCACGTAGCCCAGAGTATGCGTAATATGTCGGCGCGTCTCACGGTCCCCTTCTGGGGTCATCGCCAAAGCAGATTCGAGGGCGGTCAGTGCTGGCTGTGGCTGTCCTAAGAAGTAGTGGGCAAAGCCGATCTGGGTGAGCAGGTAGCATCGAGCCGCCATATCCTTTAGATGGTTGGCCAGAGCTAGGCCCTCTTCAGCTGCGGCGATGGCTTTCTCATACTGCGCATCCAGGTTCAGATAACGGGCGCGCTGTATCCAGGTTTGTAGGTGCAGATAATCATCGCCGCTGGCCTTAGCTAGAAGGCCCAGTGCCGTCAGATCGGCATCGCGCTCGACAAGGTGAGCCTGAAGGAAGCGCGATTTGGCGCGGTCGGTCAGCATTTGCCCACGACGACGCAGACAGTCTGGTCGCCTGCGATCGGGATCGAGTTGCTCCAACAATTGCAGCATCCGACTCTGATGTACTTCAGCCTCTCGCCAGGCAAACAACGAGGCCGCCCCCTGCGCCGCCAAACCATGGTAATGCAGTGCTTTCTCCACTTCGCCTGCGGTATCAAAGTGGTGAGCGAGTGCGCCGGCGATGGCGGGTTGATCCGCATGCAGGCTCTCCATCGTCTCGCCGATCAAGCAATGTAGTCTCCGCCGCCGACGATGGTGTATGCCTGTGTACGTCACTACTTGCACCAGGTAATGCACGAACTCATAGTCACGTCTTCCAAGGCTGCGTTTTCATCCACACCCCTGGCACAGCGGACGAGATCAAAATCAAACGTGCGCCCTGCCACTGCCGCGCACGCGACTGATTCTCGCGCCGGCGCAGATAGATGCCCCAGCCGTGATCTAATGAGTGCACGCACATTGCCGGGTACAGGCAGAGGGCCCTCCGACAACTGAGCCTCCGCGAGCGCACGCAGTGTCTCAATTAATAAGAAGAAAGCATTGCCTTCGGTATGTGCTATAAGCGCTTCACAAACTCGGCATTCGCATCAACCTTCCATGTGCGCCGCACTAACTCGGAGATCGCCTGCACCGAGAGTCTTTCCAACGTCAGATGCTGCGCCAAGCCGTCGCGTGCAAGTTGTGAGGCCATCGTCGCCAGTGGGTGGGTCTCACCGACTTCCTCCGGGCGAAATGTGCCAACACTCAACACGCGCATGTCAACCATCTGGCGCGCCAGATAATGAATGGCAGCGAGCGTCGAATCAGTCGCCCAGTGCAAATCTTCCAGCGCAATTAACAGCGGCCTGCGCGATGCAAAATGGCGGATGAATGCGGCAATGGCGTGGAACAGAATGGCTTGCCGTTCTGGCTGTACAGAACTGGGCGGAGGCTCAGGCTGAGTCAATGAGGTGACCAGTTCTGGGACGAGGCGGGCGAGTTCACCGTGCACCCACGCAGGTAGCGCCAGCGCCACGCGCTCCTCTTGCATGGTCAAGTCGCGCAGTATCTCTGCCAACGGTTGGTAGGGCAGGACGTGCTCTGGCTCATAGCAGCGTCCACACGCCACCATTCCACCGCGCCAGCGCACCGCGGCGGCAAATTCTTCAATCAGGCGCGTCTTGCCGACGCCGGCTTCGCCGCTGATCAAGACCGTGCCTCCCTGCCCCTGCGCCACCTGCTCCCACCGTGCCCGCAACGCGTCCAATTCGCGCGCGCGTCCAACAAACGGCGGTTTCTCGAGATCGCCCCACCGCGGCAGCCCCTTCACCGGAGCAGGTGCGACCGGCAGAGGAATGGTGAACGCTGCGCCGAGGATGCTTTCGGCCTGTTTGAGCATTTCGGGGGAGGGAGGCGCGTGGAGTTCCTGCTGCCGCGCTCCGGCCAGGTCACCTGACGCGACGAGGGCGCGCATCGCCGCCAGGTGAATCTGCTCCGCCAATGGGTCGCGAGCGAGATACTTCTGCGCGTATGCCAGCACTGCCGCGGCATCCCCCTGCCTTTCGTGCCAGACAACAAGCCGACTCAGCATGTCCAGGTACAGAGCTCCCAGGCGATAGCGTTCCTCAAGGCATCAATCGTCGTAGAATCCTTCCAGGAGATCGTTTCGATAGAGGTCAACCGCTTGTCGCCAATGACCGGCGGCTCGTTTCTCGTCTGGCTCCTTGCGGCCCAGGGTCAAGTGCTTTTCGAATTTGGCTACGTCGAGCCAGAATGGTCTAGTAGGGTTGAATTGCACGGAGCTAGAATCGGCTAGGAGATACCCTTCACCGAGCAGTCGGCGGATGCGCCATAGCGCCGTGGCAAGGGAACGACGCACATGAACATCGTCTTGATCGCCCCAAAGGAGCGCGGCGAGTTGGTCCCGCGAATGAGGTCGCTGGCGATGAAGAATAAGATAAGCCAGGAGCGATTGGGACTTGTGCGTGGCTAGAGGAGGCAGCGCCTCATTGCCACGCCGAAACTCTGGGTGTCCAAAGAGATAGATGGCCAACCGCGGGTGTGTGCACTTTTCTGCGTGCATGCTAACGTAACGTGACCTCCCCTCAGACGGAATGCCATTACAGCCTGTTCCGTTCAGTCAGCCTACTTACCATCCTGTTCTCTGCGGAGGCTGGAACAACTGGTGACTGCCGTATGCTCAGCTGTGTAGCACATGGCAGCCATAGCAAAAATTTTAGCACAAATGCGAGCTGCTGTAAAGCACCGTGTTCGATCACGCGAAAATGCCGCTGCAATGGCCTAGTTCACTCAGGGAAGCCATGCGTGATTGTGGAACAAGCCAGCCAATGCAGGAACACAAAAGGACCCCAAGGGCTGGAAACCTTGGAGTCCTATTGCCGGTTACGGGAGCGACGGGATTCGAACCCGCGGTCTCCTCCTTGACAGGGAGGTATGCTTGGCCGCTGCACCACGCCCCCACAGATAATACATATTAGCACAGAAAACTGTATTAGTCAAACCAAATGGCGCTTGAGAGTGTTGAAAAAGTCGGAAAGACTTTACAATAGCCACAATATGTTGTATGGCCAAGCATTGTAAACACAACATGTGGCTATGATTTCAAATAACTCCTATATTTTTCAACACCCTCATGGCGCTTGCGCCAACAGATCGTTACCAGGTGATGCAGGCGATCGCTCCCAGGCTTAATTGAGGGTGTTGAAAAACGGGGAATGAAGTAAGCAAGCAGAAGCATCTTGAGCACGAGGGTGGGATCGTAAAGCGGTCGGCCCTGCTGTCCTTGCCCTTGGTAATACTTGATCAGTTTGTAGGTGGAACGCTGCCAGGGTAGCAGCTGTTTCAATTGAACCAAGAACTGATCCCTGGGCACCACCTGCTCATACCAAAAGTCACCAAAGAAGGAGCTGTTGGTGTACGCTTTAAATCGTTCGTTACTCGTCTTCGTCTCCCCTCGCTCATGGCTTATACTATACTACAGTTTAACCCGTTGTGCCTTGTGCTCTAAACTGGGTTTTTCAACATCCTCTATTGCTTTCTTTGACAGAAAGCCGCTTATTCTCTACAATGCCAAAGCATTGACAGAGATGAGCAAGGAAAGGAAATATCGGCGATGAAAATCGTCACAGTGGAGCAAATGCGTGCCATCGAGAAGGCAGCAGATGCACAAGGACTGATCTATGCTACGATGATGGAGAACGCCGGCCGTGCCGTAGCAGCCTGGATGGAACGCAAAGGCGTCAGGGACAAGCGTATCCTGGTGCTGGTTGGACCAGGCAACAATGGTGGCGATGGCTTGGTCGCTGCATATTATCTGCATCAAGCTGGCGCTTCTGTCTCCGTGTATTGTTGGAAACGCGAGACGCAAGGGGACGACAACTGGAATCGAGTCCAAAATGCTAGTATCCCGACCTACCAAAGCGAAGAAGACGAACGCTATAAGCAACTGCGCCGCCTGGTTGCTCAGGCAGATTGGATACTGGATGCCCTGCTCGGCACAGGGGTCTCCCGACCTATTACGGGTACGCTACAGGAAATCCTGGCTGCAGTACGCAAAGAAATAGAGCGCAGGAAAACAAGCAAGGAGCCAGCCGGTTTTGTTCAAGCATTACCAAAGAAAGCGGAGCAAATCAGCGAGGCGCCAACTATTGTTGCCTTGGATGTGCCCTCCGGATTAAACTGCGATACCGGTGAAGTAGACCCTGCTACCCTACCAGCAGATGCAACGGTAACCCTCGCCTTTCCCAAAGTAGGGCTGTTTCTCTTCCCAGGTGCCAACTATGTAGGCGAACTGGTAATCGCTGATATCGGTATTCCAGCCAAATTCGCCGGGGATGTTCCTTTGGAGATGATCACCCCCGCCATGGTCAGAACCCTTCTGCCCAAACGTCCCAAGGATGGGCACAAGGGTACCTTTGGCAAGGTCATGGTCGTGGCTGGTTCAGCAAATTACACTGGTGCTCCATATCTGGCTGCTAGCGCTGCCATGCGCGTCGGGGCGGGATTGGTAACCCTTGGCATCGTTGCCAGCATACATCCTATTCTGGCTGCCAAGTTGAGCGAAGCCACTTTCCTACTTCTGCCACACGAGCTTGGTGCACTGGTACCCGAAGCAGTCAAAGTACTGCAGGAAGAGCTTGGAGGTTACGATGCGCTGTTATTGGGACCCGGGATCGGACGTGATGAAAAAACAGTCGAATTTGTAGCTCGGTTGCTGTCCTTGCCCATGGGCGAGAAAAAGGGACGCTTGGGCTTTCTGGAATCAGCAACCGTTCAATCGGATACAGGAGAAATTTTGCCCCCGCTGGTCATCGATGCAGATGGGTTGAATGCCCTGGCCGATATCAAAGGCTGGTCACAGTTTCTGCAACGTCTCCCCCACGGTGTGGTGCTAACGCCGCATCCTGGCGAGATGTCGCGCCTGCTGGGCACCTCAATCGAAGAAGTGACAACGAACCGCATTGCATTAGCTCGCCAGGCAGCACAGGAATGGGGTGTCGTGGTGGTGCTAAAAGGGGCATACACGGTTATTGCCTCCCCCAATGGTTCTGCTTGCATCAACCCATTTGCCAACCCTGCTCTAGCTACAGCCGGTACTGGCGACGTGTTAGCTGGCGCAATAGCTGGCTTGTTGGCACAAGGATTGCCTCCATTCGAAGCCGCTGTGGCTGGAACCTATTTGCATGGTCTTGCCGGGCAAATAGTGAGCGAGGAGATTGGCCTGGCTGGAGCAGTAGCTGGAGATTTGCTCCCCAGACTGCCGCTAAGCATCCGACGTATTACAGAAACGTGAGTTACATCTTAGACAGATGATCACGAGCAAGTTCAGAGTAAGAAATGCCAATAGAAGTATTCATTGACGACATTGTACGCCTGCGCAAAGTCCATCCATGTGGTAGCTACGAGTGGCGGGTGGTGCGCATCGGGGCCGACATCGGCCTCAAATGCCTAGGCTGTGGGCGACGAATACTGCTCCCTCGTAGCACATTTGAACGCCGCCTGAAAGCTTTCGTTGCCCGTGCTCCTCGCTATGAGAATGGGCAGCAACCTCCCTTGCAGGACAAGGCAGCACTATGAGCACTTGTCCCACAGATCGCCCACCCGAAGAGAATAATCTTGCGGCTATCTTCAAAAACCGCAATTTCAGATTGCTGTGGACCTCACAGGTTTTTGGCCAATCTGCCCAAAATGCCATCCTCTTCGTGCAAATGGTGATGGTCGAAGGGCTGACGCGTTCCAGCGGCCTCGTAGGGCTGATGGTGCTCTTTTACAACCTGCCCTCGATTCTTTTCAGTTTGTTTTCTGGCGTAATCATTGACCGCTTTCGCAAGAAGAGCATCCTCTTGTTCTGTAACATATCACGCGTCTTTGTCGTTGCTACCTTTATCCTCTTATACCGCTATGCCCAGGGAACGGGAATGCTAAGCGCCGTATATGCCTTGACTTTCATCCTCTCCACAATCGGGCAATTATCTGACCCGGCTGAGTCAGCCATGGTGCCTCTGTTAGTTCCACCGCAACAACTGCTAACGGCAAATTCGGTCTTCCACCTCCTCTTCAATGTCGCTCAGGTCTTGGGATTGCTCTTCCTGGCACCTTTGGCGCTGAAGCTGGGCGGGGTTGAAGGTGCTTTTGCCACGATTTCTCTGACCTATTTGATCACTGCGTTGCTCCTTTGGCCCATATCCGCCCACGAGCCGCTTCCTGATCCTCGGCTAGTCCAAAATGTATTGCCCAACCTTTGGAACGAACTAAAAGCGGGATGGCAATTCGTCATCGCTCAGAAATCGGTCCTAATTGCTATTTGCCAACACGCCCTTATCACCATGCTCACTATGATTATCGCTGTACTCGCCCCAGGCTTTGCCGCCCGCGTGCTTGGCATGCAGCCAACTGATGCTATCTATATCTTCTTCTCGGCTGGATTGGGCATGTTCCTCGTTACTATGTGGACAGGACATCTGGGTCATCGCTTCCGTCGTGAGATGTTGGTCATTGCTGGCCTGCTCATCACAGGCCTCGCCCTACTGGGCTTCACCATTGTGGCCTGGACCAGCGAGACTGCCGCAAGCACGCTGGCCAAACCCACCCAACAGGTAATTACGTTAGTCATTGTGATGGCCTTGGCACTGGGCGCAGGAGGCACGCTGGCCATAGTAGCGGCCCAGACCATTGTACAGGAGCGCTCACCAATCGCGCTGCGAGGACGGGTGATCACGGCCGAGTTCCTGTTTGCCAACGTGGTTGGTCTTCTGCCCATGCTGGTCATCAGCGGTCTAGCCGACTTTATCGGTATTCCCACTGTCTTGATGGGACTTGCTACTCTGGTCATTGCCAGCGCATTGCTCAGTTTGCGCTTTGGCTACAAGCCCAAAAGGAAGCTTCCCTATGTGGACTCTAGATGATACCATCGCAGCCATTTCTACTCCCATTGGCGAAGGTGGCATCGGCATTATCCGCTTGAGCGGGCCAGATGCAAGGGCAATCCTCTGCAAAGTCTTCCTACCCGCTGGCAGGGAAAGCCCCTGCTCTTTCGAACCGGAGTCGCACCGCTTGTACTACGGCCACGTGATAGACCCCGACACTGGCGTCGTAGTGGATGAAGTGCTGGCCGTGCTCATGCGCGCACCACGCACCTACACTCGGCAGGATGTGGCCGAGATCCATTGCCATGGGGGCATTGTCCCTCTACGACGCGCCCTTGAACTTGTGCTGCGCCACGGAGCACGGCTTGCCCAACCCGGCGAGTTCACGCTACGTGCTTTTCTCAATGGACGCATTGACCTGGCCCAAGCCGAGGCAGTTTTGGATATCGTGCGCGCCAAAACCGAAGTCAGCCTGCGCGTGGCCATGGAGCAACTCGACGGTCACATTTCAGACCAAGTGCGCAAGATACGTTCCATGCTGGTAGAAGCACTTGCCTATCTGGAAGCGTCGCTCGATTTCCCCGAGGATGAGATTCCCCCTCTGGATCTGAGCTCAATCTTGACACAGGCTAAGGAGCAGATCAAAGCATTGCTAGCCCAGGCTAATCAGGGCATGATCTATCGTCAGGGTGTGCGCACGGCCATTGTGGGTCGGCCCAATGTAGGCAAATCAAGTTTGCTCAATGCCTTGCTCCGCACTAGTCGTGCTATTGTTACTCCCATCCCAGGAACGACGCGCGACACCCTGGAAGAGACCTTGAACTTGCGCGGTATTCCACTGTGTCTCGTGGACACAGCCGGCATCACCAAAAGCACCAACCTCATCGAAAAGCTGGGCATCGAGCGCAGCCGCCAGGCTTTGCAACAAGCCGATTTGGTCTTGTTTGTGATAGATGGAAGCGAACCACTTCGAGCAGAAGACTTTGAACTCGCTGCTGCGGTGCGGAACAAGAGTGTGATCGTGGTCGTCAACAAACTAGACTTGCCTGCGGTAGCAGACGCGGACTCGCTCTTGCCTGAGGCCAGGCATGTCCACCTCTCTGCCCTTACAGGTGAGGGGGTGAATACACTAGAGGATGTGATTGTCGAGACAATATTCTGCGGCCAGGTGCAAACGCCAGATGTGCCCACTATCAGCAACCCCAGGCATTGCGCAATTCTGAACCGCGTCCTGGCCCATGTGGCTGATGCCGAGAAGAGCTATCAAGCCGAATGCGCTGCAGATTTGACCGCTATAGACCTCACCGCTGCCGTGAATGCCCTGGGGGAAATCACCGGTGAAACTGCCAGTGAGGATGTGTTGGAAGTTATTTTCAGCAACTTTTGTCTTGGCAAGTGATGTCGCTTGCCCGAATGCGCTCTTACGTTTATACTGCGGAGGAACCAACCTGCTAGCCATGCATCAATTGGGGTTTTGGCTTTGAAAGTTGCGATCGTTTGCTCATGGTTAAACCAATACGGGGGAGCCGAACGAGTGCTAGAGGCTGTGCATGAGATATTCCCCGAAGCCCCCATTTACACGTCTATCTTTTGGCCAGAGGCTTTGCCGCCTGCCTATCAGGATTGGGACATACGGACTTCCTTTCTGAATCGTTTCCCCTTTATCCACCGCCATCACCAGTGGTATCTGCCTCTCTACCCATACGCCTTCGAAGGGTTTGATTTCTCTGAGTACGACTTGGTGCTGAGCATCACCAGTGCCTTCGCGCATGGCATCATCACCAGTCCCAAGACCTTGCATATTTGTTACTGCCTGAACCCTGCGCGTTTCCTCTGGGACTATCACGCCTACATAGCACGTGAAAATATTGGCTATCTGGTGCGCATGATTTTGCCCCTGTTCCTCTACAATTTGCGGCTATGGGATCGCCTAGCAGCAGACCGCGTGGATCATTTTTTGGCCATTTCTCGAACTGTTCAGCAACGTATCCTCAAGTTCTACGGGCGAAACGCAGAAATCATTCATCCACCGGTTGATGTCCGGCGTTTTTCTCCCTCCTCCGAACATGGCGATTATTTTCTGATCATCTCTAGATTGGTGCCTTACAAACGCATTGATCTAGCTGTGCAGGCGTTCAGCCAGCTTGGCTTACCCTTGTATATTATCGGAGATGGACGAGACCGCAATACCCTCGAAGCCATGGCTGCCCCTAATGTGCGTTTTCTAGGACGTGTTGACGATGAGGCAATTGCACAATATCTGAGCAAATGCCGTGCTTTCATCTTCCCTGGCGAGGAGGACTTTGGCATCGCTCCTTTGGAAGCTCAGGCCGCTGGCCGTCCTGTGATTGCCTACGCTGGAGGGGGTGCTCTAGAAACTGTAGTAGATGGAAAGACAGGCCTATTCTTCTACGAGCAAACACCCGAAGCGTTGGCTGAAGCAGTACAGCGTTTCGATGAAACCTGTTTCGATTCCGATGCAATTCGGGTGCACGCTTTGCGCTTTGATCGCAAAGCGTTCCAGCGCAAATTGGCCGACTTTGTGTATATGCAATGCGCCAAAGGCGAATCCGCATAAGGAGGATAGATTATGGAATTACGCCAATACTGGCAAATCGCTCGCCGCAGGCTGTGGATCGTGCTTTCTCTGCTTTTCATCGTCCTGCTGATCAGCTTGTTGACGCATCGCACCCGCCCTCCAACCTATGTCGCCACGATGCGTTTTATGATGGGTCTAGAACCAGAAGCCAGTAATGGAGAGTATTATACTTATGACAAGTATTATACCTGGCTCACCGCCGAGTATTTGGTGGATGATGTCTCTGAATTGGTGCGCAGCGCTGTCTTTGCCCAAGCGGTGAGCGAGCATCTGACCAGCGCCGGCATTCGTGTGCCTGCTGGAGCAATCAACGGTGCCACACAAGCAGGCACGCTGCACCGCATCCTCACTGTCACCGTAATCTGGGGGGACTCGGAGCAACTGGCCAACATTGCTAATGCCATCGCCTCTGCCCTGCCTGCGGAAATTGCCCGGCACTTTGCCCAGGTGGGCACCAGCGGTGTACATGCCAGCTTGATTGACCCGCCAACGATTAGCGCCGTGGGACCAAGCCTGAGAGAGAAGTTAGATTTGCCTATTCGGCTCTTCTTGGCCTTGGTGATGGGACTGGCCTTGGCTTTTGTACTAGACTATCTCGATAACTCAGTACGTGATAGGGTGGAACTAGAGCAAAGTGGGTTGGAGGTTCTGGCAGAAATTCCGCCTGTCAAGGCAAGGTGGCTAGGATTCCTACGCGAACGGTTGCCCTGACCAACTGCCTTTGTATGAAAAGGCGGATTATGCTAAAATAGAAAGACAAGAAAATGATTTTTTCCCAATCGTGAGAACAGACTAGGTTTTGGACGAGTGGGATTGGATTGATTCTTGAGGAGGATGGTATGGAGCTAAAAAACTATCTCAATGCCCTAATCAAGCGAGGTTGGATTATCCTACTCGTTGCGCTAATCACGGCAAGCAGTGCCTTTGTCTTTAGTAAAATGCAAACAGTAGTCTATCGCTCGACCATCCAGCTGAATGTCTGGCCAGGTCGACCGGATTGGGGACTGCAACAGACGATCAAGGGATTGATGCGCAACTACAGCGGCCAGATTAAATCGCGCACCACCGCTCAGGCTGTTATTGATCGCCAGCACCTTGACCTGACTGTGGATGAGGTACTGGATAAGATGACGGTCAGCCCCATCGAATCTGACTTCCTTATCCAGATTGACGTGGACGATATAGACCCACAACGTGCCCAAGTGATCGCTCAAACTGCGGCGGAGGTGTTTGTCGAGACCATCCGGGTGTACATGCTGGAGCAAGATAAACGCGATCGCGTGGATGTCTTTATACGAGACAACGCCACACCTGCGCGCGTCTTCTCACCCAAGACTGGCTTGCTTGTCGTGGCTGGAGGACTTTTTGGCCTGTTCGCCGGAGCGTTAGTTACCGTTGGATTAGAATGGCTAGCTGCGGACATTGTTCGCAGTAGCCGGGATGTTGAACGCTATGCAGGCCTGCCTGTGTTAGGATCCATACCCAAAATGGTGAAATCCCAATGAGAAATGACCCATGGCTCAATCTAGACTCCTGGGATTGGGTCATCGGACTTTTAATTCGCGGAGAACGATGGACATGACCGAAAACCGAACGGCAACACCAAGCGACTTGCTGGTTACCTTGTCCAGCCCTCGCTCACCAATTAGCGAGTCCTATCGCACGCTGCGCACGAACCTGCAGTTCGTCAGCCTGGACAAACCCCTGCAGACCCTGCTCATCACCTCGCCAGGGCCTGAGGAAGGCAAATCCACCATGCTAGCCAACCTGGCTATTGCTCTCGCTCAGGGGGAGAAAAGAGCGATCATGGTGGATTGCGATCTGCGGCGTCCTAACTTGCACAAACTATTCGGGCTTAGCCACCAGAGAGGGCTGACGACCATGATGGTGGATGACAAAGCGATGCTGGACCCCCCATTGCAGGAAACTGGCGTGCCCGGTCTGCAATTGCTGGCCAGCGGCCCCCTTCCGCCAAGCCCACCAGACCTTCTGGGTTCGCAGCGCATGGACCGCGTGCTCGCTGTACTGAAGGAGCGGGCGGACATTGTGCTTCTCGATGCTCCCCCTGTGGTAGCTGTGAGCGATGCCGCCATACTGGCGACCAAGGTTGACGGTGTGCTGCTTGTCGTTAGCGCCGGACAAACCAGACGGGACAGCGTGCAAGCAGCCAAAACCAGGCTGGAAAAGGTGAACGCTCATCTCATCGGGGCTGTACTGATGAACGTGCCTTTGGATATGAGCCTGCAACGGTATTACTATGCCCGACGAGAGGAAGAATAAAAGGCCTATCAAAGTAGAAATAGAAAAGGCCTATCCTATAAAAGGGGAGATGGGAATGAAAGGTCTGATTCTCAGCGGAGGCAAAGGTACACGCTTGTACCCTCTTACTTACACCTGTGCCAAGCAATTGGTGCCCGTGGCTAACAAACCCGTCTTGTTTCGTGTCATTGAGGCAATCAAAGAAGCGGGCATCACCAACATCGGCATCGTGGTTGGCGATACGGCGGCGGAAATCAAGGAAGCTGTAGGGGATGGCTCGCGCTGGGACGTGAACATCACCTATATCCACCAAGAAGCCCCACTTGGGCTGGCTCATGCTGTAAAAATCGCCCAGGATTTCATTGGTGACGAGCGTTTCGTGATGTTCCTGGGAGACAATGTAATCCAAGGTGGCATCGCGGGCCTGGTCAAGCAGTTTGTGTCAAGTGACTACAATTGCCAGATTGTCCTGACACGCGTTGCCCACCCTCAACAATACGGTGTAGCGGTGCTGAAAAACGGCGCCGTCGTCCGTCTCGTGGAAAAACCGCGTGATCCACCCAGCAATCTGGCACTGGTGGGCATCTATATGTTCGACCATCACGTCTTCGAGGCGGTCAACAACATCAGGCCCTCCTGGCGTAATGAACTGGAAATCACCGACGCCATCCAATACCTGGTGGACCATGATTACAAGGTGTATCCGTATATCCACGAAGGATGGTGGATTGACACAGGCGCTCCTGGGGATATGCTGGATGCCAATCGCCTGGTACTGGATGACCTAGTGCCCAAGATAGAAGGCTATGTTGACCGCGACTCGAAATTGATTGGCAAGGTAACCATTCAGAAGGGAGCCGAAATCATCGGCAGCGTCATCCGCGGACCAGCGATCATCGGTGAAGAAACGCGCATTGTAAACTCCTACATCGGCCCATTCACTTCCATTTATCACCACGTCGTGGTGGAAAAGAGCGAAATCGAGCATTCCATCGTTTTGGAACACAGCCGTATCATAGACATTCCGCAACGCATTGAAAACAGCCTCATTGGACGCAATGTGGAGATCGTTCGCTCACCACTGCTCCCCAAGGCTTATAAGATGACCTTGGGTGATCACAGCAAAGTGGGATTGCTATGAAGACAACACTAGTATATCCTGGCATCACGGGCAAGGGCTTTAACAGCCTGGGGCAGGGCATGGACTCGGGTTGGATCTGCCATGGCTTGGCCATGCTTGCCGCTTGTGCCAAGCAAAAGGGCTTTGAAGTGAACTTGCTCGACCTGCGCGCCATGCGCGACTGGGATCACTACCGAGACGAATTGCTTGCGCGTCGCCCAGACGTGGTAGGCGTGAGCATGATGAGCGTGGACTATAACCCTGCCATGCAGAGCTTGCAGATCGTGCGCCAAGTGCTCCCAGAAGCAACCACCATCGTGGGCGGTCCTCATCCCACGCTGATGCTGGATGAAGTCAAAGATGACCCTAGCATAGACCACATCTTCCTAGGCGAGTCCGAGATCACCTTTCCTGAGTTCCTAGCCCGTCATCAGCGCGGAGAACCATCGGAGCGCATCATCCCTTCAATACACCCAGACCTAGATGCTCTTCCCTTTGCCGACCATGAGTTCTTCCTGCAAGAATGGCGCAAATGGGGCTACAATCTGGATTCGCCCGAGGCACCTTTCGTGCCCGAGTTGCCGCCACCTTTTGTCACGATCATCGCCGGGCGTGGCTGCATGTACAACTGCAGTTATTGCCAGCCTGCTGAGCGCCTCATCTTTGGGCGCCAAGTGCGGACGCGCAGCGTAGCCAACGTCATCGCCGAACTGAAGGAACTGCGCGAGCACTACCACTTTAACAGTTTCATGTTCCACGATGACTGCCTGACCGAAGATCGCGATTGGGTCATCGAGTTCTGCCAAGCCTACCGCGCTGCCGGGTTCACGCAGCCCTTCTTCTGCCAGAGCCGTGCGGACATCATCGTCAAAAACGAAGACATGGTGAAAATGATGGCGGAAGTGGGCTTGCGTGGCTATCTAATCGGCTTCGAGAGCGGCAGCGACCGCGTGCTCAAGTTCATCCGCAAGGGAACCAAACGCTGGCAGAACCTGGAAGCGGCGCGTATCTGCAAGAAATATGGCATCTCTATCTGGGCCAATTACATGCTGGGCTTGCCTACCGAGACCCAAGAAGAGGTCATGGAGACCATCAGCATGCTGAAGCAAATTGACCCCGATTACTACAGCCCAGCGTTCTACACACCCCATCCAGGCAGCGACTTGTACACGTACTGCATTGAGCATGACCTTTCCCTGATCAAAAGCCACGATAGTTACCGTCGCAATCCCAATGAACCGAAAATCAAGGGGATAGATTATCAGTGGCTGCAGTGGGCGCTTGCCGAATCACAGCGCCGCACCTGGCCCAATCAACTGCGGCGCCAGGCGCGGTATTACTGGAAGCGCTACGCTCAGCCCAAAAAAATCGCACGCAAACTGCGTCAACTCATCGTCGGAAGTAGCGCCTAGCCAGGCATTAGTGGCGGGCTTTTCACTGTTTTGCACTATAGACGTCGAAAGGAGTAACCACACATTGCGCAACCTACTCATCGCCGGCGGAGCCGGGTTCATTGGCAGCAACTTTGTGCACTATATCCTGGAGAAATATCCCAACTATCGCGTAGTTGTCTATGACAAGTTGACCTACGCCGGCAACCTGGATAACCTCAAGGGGCTGGAGCACGATCCACGCTACACTTTTGTGCACGGCGACATCTGCGATGCCGACAAAGTCGCAGAGACCATGCGCCAGCATAAGATTGATGCCATAGTCAACTTCGCCGCAGAAAGCCATGTGGACCGCTCTCTCATGTCGCCGGGCAGTTTCATCCAGACCGACATATACGGAACCTATGTATTGTTGGAAGCGGCAAAGCAGTTCGGCGTCGAACGCTATCACCAGGTTTCGACCGATGAGGTATATGGCGAAGTGCTTCAGGGGTCTTCGCGGGAGAGCGATGCGCTGGCTGCGCGCAGCCCCTATGCCGCCAGCAAAGCCGGCGCTGACCTCATGGTAAATGCTTACTTCATCAGTTTTGGTGTGCCCGCTACGATAACCCGCGGCTCCAACAACATTGGGCCGTACCAATACCCGGAGAAGGTCGTGCCGCTGTTCATCACCAATGCTCTCGATGACCTCCCACTGCCGCTGTACGGCGATGGCCGGCAGATGCGCGATTACCAGTACGTGTGGGATCATTGCGAAGCCATTGACATCGTGCTGCACAAAGGCAAACCCGGCGAGATCTACAATGTGGGCACGGGCGTGGAAACCTGCAATATAGATATGGCACGCATGATCCTCCAATTGCTCAACAAGCCGGAGAGCCTCATTCAGCACGTAACCGACCGCCCAGGCCACGACCGCCGCTACTCCCTCAACTGCGATAAACTGAAGGCGCTGGGCTGGCGTTCTGCCCATACCTTTGAGCAGGCATTGGAAAAGACCGTGCGCTGGTATGTGGACAATGAATGGTGGTGGCGCAAGATCAAATCGGGGCAGCATTACCGGGAATATTACGAGAAAAATTACGCTCAGCGCCAGGTACTGAGCGTCAGAGATTGAAAATCCCTGGCTGAAAGCGAAAAATCCCGCAGGGGTTGGTGCCTGAGTTTCTCTGCGTTTTCAGCGTTCTCAGCGGTGAGTGGCACGGCGGACTGTTGTCCGCTGTGAGCGTGGGAAGCGAATGCGTGGTGTGGGCTGTTGCCCACGCCACGGCCAAAAGCCCTGCAGATGCTAGTGCCTGCGGGCACTTTTTCAGTTTAAGCCAGGGAATGAATTCCCTGGCGCTTTGATGCGCTATGAGCGCTGAAGCGCTCACTACAAACTACTATTACGGTTTTGTAAAGTTTGACAAATCCACGCTTCTGTGCTAGGATAGCCGCGTTCACAAACTGAATAATATATGCTCACTCTTATCTAGAGGGGTGGAGGGACCGGCCCGGTGAAACCCCGGCAACCAGAATAGTCCGATAGTCTTTAATCAAATAATCCGAGGATAGAAGCCCGACGATATGACTATAGGATTAAAAATTTAGACTAAGTGGCTATTCATGGTGCCAATTCCGGCAGCCCTGCTGTTTCTTCTAGGAGCAGCAGGGACTGAAAGATGAGAGGGAAGTTTGGATCTTCTCTCCCATCGGGAGAGAATTTTTTTGCCCGAAACAAGGAGGATGAGTGCGTACCATCGAATGGCACGACGGTAAAGTCAGGCTCATTGACCAACAACGACTGCCACACGAGTTCGTTGTCCTGGAATACACGGATTACCGCGATGTCGCCGAAGCAATCAAGACGATGAAGATCCGCGGTGCACCAGCGATTGGTGCGGCTGCAGCTTTTGGCCTAGCTCTGGCGGTCGTGCATTGCCATTCCTGTTCACGCCCGCAAGTGCTCGCAGAGTTTGAGCGCGCTGCGGATCTCCTTGCACAGACCCGCCCTACGGCGGTCAACCTCTTCTGGGCCATTCGGCGCATGAGCGAGGTGGCGAATAGCCCACAATGGAAAACGGCGGAGCAGGTCATCCACGCAGTCGTACAAGAAGCGCAGCGCATCGCCGATGAAGATGTCGAGATTAATAGGCGCATGGGAGAGCATGGCGCAACCCTGATCCAGGATGGCGATAACATCCTGACGCACTGCAACACCGGTGCGTTGGCCGTCGTGGACTATGGCACAGCCCTAGGCGTAGTGCGCACCGCCCATGAACAAGGCAAACGCATTCACGTCTGGGTAGACGAAACACGTCCGTTCCTGCAAGGAGCAAGGCTAACGGCGTGGGAGTTGCAACAGGCAGGCATCCCCTGTACCCTGATCACCGATAACATGGCTGGCCACTTCATGTCCCGCGGCAAGGTGGATATCGTGTTGGTCGGTGCAGACCGCATTGCAGCCAATGGCGACGTCGCCAACAAGATCGGCACCTATTCCTTGGCAGTGCTGGCCAAAGAGAATGGCATCCCCTTCTACTCCGTCGCGCCCACCTCGACCATAGACCTGAGCATTGCTTATGGTGCAGATATTCCCATCGAAGAACGTGATCCGCGTGAAGTAACGCATATCCGCGGAATGCCTATCTGTGCAGAAGGGATCAAGGCTGCTCATCCTGCTTTCGATGTCACTCCGCACCGCTACGTCACGGGCATTGTGACCGAGAATGGCATCGTTTACCCTCCTTTTACCCTAGGTCTGAAGAAAGTGAAAGGCATCTCTGAACAGCCTCCACCTTCCACCGAGCAAAGCGACGAGAAATATTAAGGAAGGAGAAAGCGAACATGCCCAATACATTCCAATCCGCATGGTTACCTGCCGCCCTGGGCAGTCTGCCATTGCACGATGTGGCACAGGCCTGGGATTGGACACTGAAGTATTTGCCCCAGATACCAGTCTGGCCCCAATTGCCCAAGCGTTCCTACCAGGAGAACATGTATGCACAGTTCTCCGAAAACTTCCCGGGCATCGTAGTGGACTTGGAAGCAGAACGCATCTATGTAGATCGTACCCACGATCTGGATCGCGACCTAGAACGCCTGTACCTTGCCTATCTGCAGAATGACCTAGAGTACGGTGAGCTAAGTCCGCAGTATGCCGCAGGGCTATATCATCTGCTCAACACCGAGGGTCTGCTGCCCACGCCGCTGGTTGCGCTCAAAGGGCAGGTTACCGGGCCTATCAGTTGGGGGCTGGTAGTCACCGATCAAAACCGCCGCCCATTGCTCTACGATGAAGTCATGGCTGATGCCATAGCCAAGCATCTGCGCCTGAAAGCTGCCTGGCAGGAACAAAAACTCCGCGCCTTCGCACCGCAAACGATCATCTTCGTGGATGAACCTTACATGAGTTCCTTCGGATCAGCCTTTGTCTCGCTGAGCCGTGATCAGGTAGTGTTGCTGCTCGAAGAAGTCTTTGCAGGCATCAGTGGCTTAAAAGGTGTCCATTGCTGCGGTAATACGGATTGGTCAGTTCTACTGGATACTTCGGTAGATATTCTTAGCCTCGATGCATACACCTATGCGGAATCCCTTTCGCTGTATCCCGACGCAGTGGCCGCATTCCTGGAGCGCGGGGGGATAATTGCTTGGGGCATTGTCCCTGCGAGCTCGGCTGTGGAGGGGGAAACAACCGAAAGCTTGCTGGAGCGCTTGCACCAAGCAATGGATCTATTAGTGAGAAAAGGTCTTGCGCAGGACAAACTCCTAGCTGCTGGACTGGTCACGCCCTCCTGCGGCACTGGTTCTTTGGATCGTCATACGGCTGAACGTGTTTTGGAATTGACCGCTGAGGTATCGGCGCAGATGCGTGCCAGATACGTCACGGCCTGAATGTCAATCTACCATTTTTTAACGGAGGAGCAAGCACAGTGAGCATATTGGTCGTTGGTTCGGTTGCATTGGATTCCATCCAAACACCCTTTGGTAAGGTAAAAGATACCCTGGGTGGCTCAGCCACCTATTTTTCAGCGGCCGCCCAACTCTACGCTCAGGTCAACCTGGTCGCTGTAGTGGGCACAGACTTTCCCAAGGAACACATTGACTTCCTCAGGCAACGAGGCGTTAACCTGGATGGCCTGCAAGTGGTAGAAGGCAAGACATTCCGTTGGTCTGGACGCTACAGTTATGACATGAACACTGTCGAGACCTTGGATACACAACTGAACGTTTTTGCCACATTTCATCCAGACTTACCCGAGGCATATCGGAATTCGGAGTACGTCTTCCTGGCCAACATTGACCCGGTGTTGCAATTGGAGGTACTCTCACAAATCCGAAGTCCTAAGTTGACTGTGCTTGACACCATGAATTATTGGATCAACTATCGCAAAGATGTCCTCAGCCAAGCAATTTCAGTAGCGGACATTGTACTAATGAACGAAGCAGAAGCCCGTCAATATGCCAATACCTTCAGCCTCGTCCGTGCCGCGCGCAAGATCCTCAGCCTAGGGCCGAAAGCACTCGTGATCAAGAAAGGTGAATACGGTGCAACTCTATTCGCCAATGGCGATGAACCAAGAAAATCGTTTTTCTTTGCCCCGGCCTATCCCTTAGAAAAAATCCAAGACCCTACCGGGGCCGGAGATTCCTTCGCTGGTGGATTCATTGGCTATCTAGCCCAGCAGGGCTGCATCCGCCAAGAAGACATCAAACGTGCCATTATCCATGGCAGCGTAGTAGCTTCTTTTACCGTAGAGGATTTTGGTGTGGGCAGGCTACGGACTCTTACCATGGATGAGATCCAGGCACGCTACCGCGAGTTCAAAGATTTTACCAACTTTGAGCCTACCTGCCCCTGGTCTGACCATTGTGAACACCTGCATGCTAAGCAGAACTGAGCACGCACATAGCAGGCATGATATAAGCTAACAAATTAAGGGAGGAAAAAATGAGAAACATTACTGTGGAAAGCCTGGACAAGACCCCAGTCGAGGCACAGGCAGTGGAGTTAGTGGAACGAAAGGGCGTTGGCCACCCCGATTCGATTTGCGACGCCATTATGGAGGAAGTGTCGGTTAGTCTTTGTCGGGAGTACGTCAAGAGCTTTGGCCGGGTAGTGCACCACAACATTGATAAAGGGCTACTTGTTGCCGGCAAGACCTCCCCTCGTATCGGTGGAGGCAAGGTAGAGGAACCTATGCGCCTAGTCTTTGGAGACCGCGCCATCTATGAATACAAAGGCAAAAAAGTGCCCGTTGGGGAAATCGCGGTTGCCACGGCACAAGAATGGCTGCGCAAGAACCTGCGCTTTGTTGACCCTACGCAGCACATCGTCTTCCAAAACGAAATCAAACCTGGTTCGCCAGAGTTGACGGACATCTTTGATCGCGAGGTCATCGGTGCCAATGACACATCGGCTGCCGTGGGCTATGCCCCGCTCACAGAGACTGAGCGCATCGTACTGGCCACTGAACGGTATCTGAACTCACCTGAGTTCAAGAAAGCCTTCCCTGAATCGGGCGAAGACATCAAAGTGATGGGCTACCGCCGTTACCGCGAGTTAATCCTCACGGTGGCGATGGCCTTTGTAGACCGCTTCGTGCCCAGCGAAAAAGCTTACTTCGCACGCAAAGCCGAGATCAAGACCATGATCGAACAGTTTGTAGCCAGGGAAAAGCGCAACTTTGACAAGGTTATTGTTGACCTCAACACACTGGATGTAGAAGGCCGTGGCGAAGATGGCATGTATCTGACTGTCCTGGGAACCTCTGCCGAGGGAGGCGACTGCGGACAGGTTGGGCGCGGGAACAAAGTCAATGGAGTGATTGCTCTGAACCGTCCAATGAGCACTGAGGCTGCGGCAGGCAAGAACCCAATCGCGCACGTGGGCAAAATCTACACATTTCTCACCCATTTCATCGCTGACGATATCTACCAGCACGTGCCGGGTATTGCTGAAGTCTACGTCTGGCTGTGCAGCCAAATCGGCCAGCCCATCGACAAGCCACTTATTGCCTCGGCTCAATTGGTGCTCAAGCCAGGCGTGAATTTGGAAGACATACGAAAGCCGGTCGAGGAAGTAATCGAAAACGAACTAGCGAATATCTACCGCTTTACCGAACGCCTGACGCTTGGCGAATTCAGCGTATGGTAGACCAGGCCAGCAAAATCCAAGAAGGAGCAGAATGAGCAATAAAGAGTACGACGTCAAAGACATTTCATTGGCCGAGAAGGGGCAATCCCGTATTGAATGGGCCGAGCGAGAGATGCCCGTGTTACGCTTGATCCGCGAGCGCTTTGCCAAGGAGCGTCCTCTCCAGGGCATCCGCATTGCTGCTTGCTTGCACGTAACCACCGAAACAGCCAACCTGATGCGTACTTTGCAAATGGGAGGTGCTGAGCCAGCGCTGTGTGCCTCCAATCCCTTGTCTACTCAGGATGATGTCGCTGCGTCATTGGTCACCCATTTGGAGATTCCCACTTTTGCCATCAAAGGCGAGGACAACAAAACGTACTACGAACATATCAAATCCGCACTAGCCCACAAGCCCCACATTACGATGGACGATGGTGCTGACCTGGTCACCACGTTGCACAAGGAATATACGGATATGCTCGGCGACATCATCGGTGGCACAGAGGAAACGACAACCGGTGTAATCCGTTTGCGGGCCATGGCTAGCAAAGGCCTCTTGCGTTACCCCATTATTGCTGTCAACGATGCCATGACCAAACATTTGTTTGACAATCGCTATGGAACTGGGCAATCCACCATTGATGGCATTATCCGTGCCACTAACATCTTGTTGGCAGGCAAGATCGTCGTAATAGCTGGCTATGGTTGGTGCAGTCGGGGAATCGCATCGCGTGCCCGGGGTATGGGCGCCCAAGTAGTGGTTACCGAGGTGAATCCTCTGCGTGCGCTCGAAGCAGTCATGGAGGGTTTCCGCGTCATGCCTATGATGGAAGCAGCCCGCATCGGCGATATCTTTGTGACTTCCACCGGGGACATCAATGTGATTGACCGGCAGCACATGGAAGTGATGAAAGATGGAGCAATCTTGGCCAATTCTGGACACTTTAACGTGGAGATCAATATACCAGCGCTGGAATCGCTGGCAATCAAAAAACGGCGCATACGGGAATTTGTAGACCAGTACACATTGGCCGATGGCCGCACCATTTGTTTGCTGGGAGAGGGACGCCTCATCAATCTGGCAGCAGCAGAGGGACACCCCGCTAGTGTGATGGACATGAGCTTTGCCAATCAGGCTCTTAGCATAGAATTTCTAGTAAGAAATGCCGCCACTCTGGAAAAGCGCGTGTACAGCGTCCCGGAGGACATAGACCGGGAGGTAGCCCGCCTCAAACTGCAAGCCATGGGCATGACTGTTGATGCACTCACACCGGAACAAAAGCGCTATCTGGAATCCTGGGAGGAAGGAACATAAACCAACAATAGCCGCTGGGATGGCCTCTGTTAAGAACTCGTAGCGCAAGGCATGTACGCGCTTTACAAGGGCCTTTGAAAACCGCTCGGAGGCAGTTTCGCCGGGCGGTTTTACTTTGGAGCAAAGCTGCGCTATAATTCCCAGACATGTAGCCCAGGAATAGACACAGGAGGTCGCTGGTTCACGGCCTCTGATCCATGGCCTAAGGGAGGCGAATGGCTCTAAGAGCACTCATTACAGGAATCGGCGGATTTGCCGGCAGCCATCTGGCAGCCTATTTGCTGCAACACACCAACCTGGAAATATGGGGACTTGATTTGGTGGAAGGCCGAGCAAGCCAGTTGCGTACGCAAATCGGTGGCGATGCTCAAAGGCGCTTGACACTGCATATCGGCGATATCCTTCTGGATTTGCCCAAACTGACCGCCCTATTTGGCGAGGCAAAGCCCGATTATGTCTTTCACCTCGCCGCACAGGCCTTTGTGCCAGCTTCATGGGCTGATCCATGGAGCACGCTGGAGAACAACATTCGAGGGCAATTGAACGTACTGCTGGCCGCTATTGCGTTGGGCACTTTTCCACGCGTTTTGGTGGTGGGCTCAGCCGACGAATATGGTCTGGTAAAACCAGAGGAATTGCCCATACGTGAGAGCAATCCCCTGCGCCCCAATAGCCCTTATGCGGTCAGCAAAGTAACTCAAGACATGCTGGGTTACCAATATTTTGTGAGTCACAGGCTTCCGGTTGTGCGCGTGCGTCCCTTCAACCACATCGGTCCTGGGCAAAGTCCTGCCTTCGTCACTTCCGACTTTGCCAAGCAAATCGCCGAGGCTGAAGCGGGACGGCGTGAGCCCGTGGTACGCGTTGGCAATCTCGAAGCCCGCCGTGACTTTAGCGACGTGCGCGACATCGTGCGTGGCTACTACCTGGCTCTCTCCAAAGGTGAGCCAGGTGAGGTTTACAACCTTGGGGCAGAACACTCCTATGCCATCGGAGAGGTGCTGAATAACCTGGTCGCACTCAGCAAGATTCCTCTCACCATAGAAGTAGACCCTGCGCGCCTGCGCCCTTCCGATACGCCCGAAATTGTCGCCGATTGCACCAAATTCCGAACCAGAACAGGCTGGCGCGCAGAGATCCCATTGGAGCGCAGCTTGAAAGACATACTGGACTATTGGCGCAACAATGTGAGCGCCAAATAGCGAGTAACAGCGAGAATAAAGCCGTATATACTGCTGATCGCTTTTCACTCATTACTTGACACTTATTACATACTAAAGAAGGTGGTTGCATGGGAAAGAAGAGAGCATTGATCACTGGTGTCACCGGCCAAGATGGCTCATATCTGGCTGAGTTCCTCTTGGAACAAGGCTATGAAGTCATTGGCATGGTCCGCCGTACCAGCACAGTCAATTTCCAGCGCATCCAACACATCCAAGATAAGCTGATTCTAGCGCAGGGTGATCTGCTGGACCAAAGCTCACTGGTAGACATCATTCGGGAGTATCGTCCACATGAAGTCTACAACCTCGCTGCTCAGTCATTTGTCCCCATCTCATGGAAACAGCCAGTGCTGACCGGGGAGTTCACCGCGTTAGGCGTAACGCGTGTGCTAGAGGCAATTCGCATGGTGGATCCCACAATCCGTTTCTACCAAGCCAGCTCCAGCGAGATCTTTGGTAAAGTGCGCGAAGTGCCCCAAAATGAGAAAACTCCTTTCTATCCGCGCAGTCCATACGGCGTAGCCAAGGTGTACGGCCATTGGATCACCGTGAACTACCGCGAGAGCTATAACATATTTGCCTGCTCAGGTATATTGTTCAACCACGAATCGCCCCGCCGTGGGCTGGAATTTGTGACACGCAAAGTCACTCACGGTGCTGCCAAGATCAAATTGGGTCTGGCGAACGAGTTGCGCCTGGGAAATCTCGACGCGCAACGTGATTGGGGGTTTGCTGGGGATTATGTCAAAGCAATGTGGCTCATGCTTCAGCAAGACAAGCCAGATGACTATGTCGTGGCTACCGGCAAAACGCACTCCGTCCGTGAGCTGTGCGAGCAGGCTTTTTCCTACCTTGGCTTAAACTGGCAGGATCACGTAGTCGTGGACCCGGAACTGATCCGACCTGCTGACGTGGATCAATTGGTCGGAGACGCCAGCAAAGCACGCCGAGTGCTCGGCTGGCAACCTACTGTCTCATTTGAAGAATTGATCCAGATGATGGTTGATGCTGATCTTGCTTTGTTGCGCAAGGAAAACAATCTATAGACAGGAACAGCCAAGCGATTACGCAGCATGAGGTCTTGTGCTCATTCTCCGCTTACGCAAGCAGAAACACCTCAGAAACAGGAGTATGCAAGATGACAACGATCAAGTTCGGTACTGATGGCTGGCGAGCGATCATCGCTGAGGATTATACATTTGCGAATGTGCGCATATGTGCCCAGGCGATGGCCAAGTACCTGATAGATAGCGAGGCAGCAGAAAAAGGCATCGTTATCGGGTATGATACGCGTTTTGCATCGGAGGATTTCGCTGCAGCGACCGCAGAAGTGATGGCTGGCAATGGCATCCGTGCTTACCTCTGTGACCGCGCCGCTCCAACGCCCACGATCTCCTATGCCATCCTCGAGAAAAAAGCAGGCGGGGCAGTGGTCATTACCTCCAGCCACAACCCAGCGCAGTGGAATGGATTCAAAGTCAAACCAGAATACGCCGGGAGTGCTTCTCCAGAGGTCATTGCCATTCTGGAGGAAAACATCGCCAACATCCAGGCCGGCAAGGTGCAAGTGCAACGTATGCCATTAGAAGAAGCGCTGCAACAAAAGTTGGTTCTCAAGTTCAATCCCGCACCCGGCTATTTGAAACACATTGCCTCATTGGTGGATGTAGAGGGGATCAAAGCTGCTGGCATCACCGTGGTAGTAGATGCTATGTACGGAGCAGGCATAGGCTACTTCCCTGCCATTCTGGCCGGGGGCAACACGCGAGTCATCGAGATCAACAACGTGCGCAATCCCCTCTTCCCTGGCATGCACAATCCCGAACCCATCGCTTACAACCTAGCGGCTTTGGTGGCAGGCGTTGCCCAATACCAGGCGGATGTCGGTTTAGCCACGGATGGTGACGCAGACCGCGTAGGCCTCGTGGATGAGAATGGCCAGTTCATCAACCAGTTGCAAGTCTATGCATTGCTTCTGCTCTACCTCTTGGAAGTGCGTGGCAAACGAGGGCCCATCGTCAAAACTGTCACGACCACGGCAATGGCGCGCAAACTCGCAAAGCTGTACAACATCCCCGTGTATGAGACACCAGTAGGTTTTAAATACGTGGGACCCAAGATGATGGAAACAGGAGCCATCATGGGTGGTGAAGAGAGCGGCGGCTTTGGATTCGCCGGCCATATCCCAGAGCGGGACGGCATATTGGCAGGCTTGTTCCTGCTTGATCTGATGATTAAACTACAGAAATCGCCTTCACAGCTTATCGAGTACCTCTATTCCTTAGTAGGTGCCCACTACTACGACCGAATTGACATCCCGATGCTCGAAGAGCAACGCGCTGCCACAATAGCACGGGTAAAGGATAGCAAACCAACCACAATTGGCGGCCTAAAAGTAACCGGGATAGATACGATGGATGGCTTCCGCTATATGCTGGAAGATGGCGGCTGGTTGCTCATCCGCTTCTCTGGAACAGAGCCGCTCATTCGCATCTACACTGAAACGACGGACAAAGCAAGAGTGCAAGCCATACTGGCCGATGGCAGGAAGCTCGTGGGGCTGTGATGCTGGTAGATACGCACGCGCACCTCGATTCTAGCGAGTTCACAGATGACCGCGAGCAGGTAATCTCGCGATCGTTAGCAGCAAGAGTGAACGCTATAGTAACGGTGGGCACTGATTTGGACTCAAGCCGCCAGGCCGTGATGTTGGCACAGCAGTATCCCTCCGTCTTTGCCGCGATCGGCATACATCCGCATGAAGCAGCTCAAGTCCAAGCGGATGACCTGGTGGGACTGTTACAATTAAGTACGTACGAAAAAGTGGTCGCTATTGGCGAAATAGGTCTAGATTTTTACCGCAACCTATCGCCCGCCGACAAACAAAGGGAGATTTTCATCGCCCAGTTAGAACTAGCACAGCAGGTTGGGAAACCTGTCATCATCCATGACCGGCAAGCCCATGTAGAAACAATGTCCATCTTGCGCGACAAGGCAAAGCATTTGCATGGCGTGCTGCATTGCTTTTCCGGCGATCTAACCATGGCTTTGCAGGCAATGAAAATGGGTTTTTACATATCACTTGCGGGGCCAGTAACGTTTCAAAATGCGCATCGGTTGCAGGCCCTGGTACGTGAATTGCCTCTCGAATGCACGCTGATAGAGACAGATTGCCCTTACCTGGCACCGCATCCCTATCGTGGCCAGCGCAATGAGCCTGCTTACGTGCGCTTCATCGCAGCCAAAATCGCTGCACTGAAAGCAATCCCTGTTGAACACGTAGCGCAAATCACAACGGAAAATGCCAGACGCCTTTTTGCCTTAGAATGAATCAGGGCCAGGCTATTGTATGATAGGAGAGAGCCAAGTCCAACCATGACCGACCTGTCCATTGTCATTGTCAGTTGGAACGTTAGGACGCTGCTAGAGCGTTGTCTGTACTCAATCTATACTTCCCTAATAGAACAGCCAGATACCCTGGGTACAGAGAGGCAGAACGCACTGCAGTGCGAAGTCATCATCGTGGACAACGCTTCGACCGATGGCAGCCCGGTCATGGTGCGACAACGCTTTCCAACGGCGAAGTTGATCGTCAATGAATCGAACCTGGGCTTTACCAAGGCAAACAATATCGGTATTGCCCATAGCAGCGGACGATACATCTTACTGCTTAATCCCGATACCGAAATCCTCGGCGATGCTCTGGCTATCATGGTCAACTACATGGACCATCATCCAGAAGTGGGCGCCTTGGGTCCAAAACTGCTCTTCCCAGATGGATCTGTCCAATCCTCACGCCGGCGTTTCCCCACACTCGCCACAGCGTTTCTGGAAAGCACTGTAGTGCAACAATGGTTTCCACGTAACCGAGTCCTTGCTCGCTACTACATCCAGGATCGCAGCGATGATGAGGAACAAGAGGTGGATTGGGTAATTGGTGCGTGCCTGCTTATCCGACGTCAGGCATGGGAGCAGGTAGGGCCACTGGACGAAGGCTTTTTCATGTACTCCGAGGAACTCGATTGGTGCCGCCGCCTGAAAGCGGCAGGATGGCGTGTGGTCTATACCCCGTGGGCGAAGGTAGTTCACCATGAGGGGCAAAGCAGCAGCCAGGTAGTACCCGCGCGCCACATTTATTTCCAAAGCAGCAAAGTGCGCTACTTCCGCAAGCACCACGGTGTGCTCGCTGGCGAAGGACTGCGCTTCTTCCTCCTAGCAACTTATGTCTACCAGCTATGTCTGGAAGGGTTCAAGTGGCTAGTAGGACACAAGCGTCCTCTTCGCCGTGAGCGCATCGCTGCTTATTTGCGGGTTCTGCGCTCCGGCTTGCGCGCACAAGGCGAGGTGCAAGGATGAGGGTCTGCTTTGTCAGCGGTGAGTACCCGCCCATGCAGGGAGGAGTAGGCGATTTCACACGCCAGTTGGGCTGCGCATTGATGGAACAAGGTCATCGGGTAGCCGTCGTTACGTCGCGCAAAGCACAGCTCCAGACCCCAGCGGCTTCGGAAACTACGGAACCGGTGGTGTACCCTATTATTCACAGATGGAACTGGACCAGTTGGAGACACATCTTGCATATTGCGCGCGTTTTTGACAGCGATATTTTGAACATTCAATACCAGACGGCAGCCTATGCCATGCACCCGGCGATCAATTTCTTGCCCTTGCGCCTGCATCTGAGCAAGAAACGTCCTCGCGTGGTAGTTACCTTCCATGACCTGCGTGAGCCATACCTCTTCCCCAAGGCCGGGGTGGTGAGGAAATGGGTGAATCTATGGCTTGCGCGCTGGAGCGATGCGGTTATTGCGACGAATATCGAGGACTACGAACAACTCACGCACACTCACTCTGTCATCCCGAGAGAAGCGAAGAAACTCTATCTGATACCAATCGGCAGCAACATCCATCCGCAACCACCGCCAGGATATGACCGCACTGCTTGGCGTCATCGCCTGGGTGTAGCGGACGATGAAACCCTGCTTTGCTACTTTGGCTTCCTCAACGAAAGCAAGGGAGGCGAAGTGCTGTTTCGTTCATTGGCTGAGTTGCTGCGCCGGGGTCACAAAGCAAAACTCTTGATGATTGGCGGACAGGTTGGCGACAGCGATCCAACGAACGTGGCTTACTTCGAGCACGTGAAAGCGCTCAGCCAGGAACTAGGATTGCAGCACCATATCTTGTGGACGGGCTACACACCGCCCGAGCAAGTCTCTGCTAACTTCCTGGCGGCGGACATCTGTGTGTTGCCATATCGAGATGGCGCTTCCTACCGCCGGGGCAGTTTCATGGCTGCGCTGGCACATGGACTGCCCATTATCAGCACATGGCCCAGAGTGCCCGTTACCACCTTGGTTGATGGGGAGAATATCCTCCTCGTTCCTTCGGACGACGTGGCGGCAACAGCCGAGGCCATCGAAAGACTGATCGCAAATCCAGATTGGCGTGCCCAGTTGGCTCATGGTGCACGGGAACTGGCCAGAGAATTCACCTGGGAACGCATTGCTACCCAAACAGCGCAAGTATATGAGAAACTGGTTGGGACATAGGTTGACACCTAATTGGCTACCAAAGGCAAAAAACTGTAGGGTTATTCTCTGTTTGCTGGCACTGGCTCTGGTTCTTGGGCTTTGCCTAGGTCAGGTTGCCTTCGATGACCCCTTTGTCACCTATCGCTATGCACGCAACCTGCGTTCCGGCCTGGGTCTGGTGTACAACCCACACGAGCGTGTGCTGAGCACCACTGCTCCGCTTTACGCCTTGCTACTGGCAGGTGGGGCATTGTTCACAGACAATATCCCTGCGCTGAGCAATTGGATTAGCGTCACTGCTCTTTTTGTCGGTGCGTGCTTCATTTACTTGCTATGCAAATCGCGCGGAGTAGGTTGGGCCGGAATCGTAGCAGCCGTCCTGTACATTACCGCGCCTCTGCAATGGCTTAGTCTCGGTTTTGAGACAGCCTTCTATCTGGCTCTGATTTTGGGTGCTTTTTACTTCTACTTTGAAAACCGCTTGGCCGTTTGCGCTGCGCTATTGGCACTGGCTCTGCTTACTCGCGGAGATGGGATTTTACCCGCTATTGCCTTGGGATTGCATCATATCGTCACCAAACGCTACGTTCCTTGGCGTCCTCTGGTCATCTATCTGCTCCTCAGCGCTCCATTGCTCATCTATCTAACATCATCCTTTGGTTCTCCCTTTCCCGTAACATTGGCTGCCAAGTCTGCGCAAACCAAGCTGGGCGTCACCGGATTCTACGCCCATACCACTTTCCCAGAAGGAGCACGGATTCTAGGTGAGGCCCATCTGTTACAAAGCAAGTTGTACCTTGTCTTCGCTTTTTGCATATGTGTAGGACTCCTCACGGCTATACGACGCGAAAAATGGCTTTGGCCGATGCTATTCTGGGCTGTGCTCTACTTTGCTGGCTATGTCTTGCTGGGAGTTGCGCCATATCACTGGTACTACACCCCTCTAGTGCCTACTCTCACCCTTTTGGCAGCGCTTGGCTTGGTAGCGATAGCTATGCGGATTGGACTGGTAGTTAATGATACACGGCCCCTCCAAGTGGCTGTAACAATTGTTCTGGCATTGCTATTGCTTCTGCCACAATTCACATCCAACACGCAGATATATCATGCACTGCAGAACCCCGGCCTTGTGCCACCTGAATCCAAAGTCTATAAAATATTGCCAGAGGCCAAAATCGAGGTGTATCGGCAAGTCGGGGAATGGCTAAAGAAGCACACGCCAGAGGATGCGGTCATTGGCGTAACTGAAGTAGGAGTAATCGGGTATTACGCAGAGCGCACCATGGTGGATTTTCTAGGTTTGCTTCGCCCTGATGTAGCACAAGCGCTCCAAAGTGGCAACATCCAGTGGGCCCTGCTGTACTACCAGCCAGATTATGTCGTGTTAACGCGTGTGAACCCGCTCTATTCTTATGACCTGCGCGCCGACGAATGGTTCAAGGCTGCCTACACGCCAGTGCAGATTTTCGAAGACAAGCGCTTCTGGGGTAGCCCAGTGACCGTTTATCAGCGCCGGGTCGCGCGGTATGCCCAGCCGCAAAGCAGTGAGCCTCCACCAGAAGCAGTGCCACTCCATATCCGCTTTGGTAGCCAAGTTGAACTATTGGCATACATGGTTGATAAAGACGTATTGCGTCCCAGTGATGTGCTCCATGTCACCCTCTACTGGCAGTGCCTGAAGCCCTTGTCTCAAGACTATACCGTTTTTGTCCATTTGCTCGGGCAGCACGACCTGATCGTAGCCCAGCGAGATGCGTATCCGTGCCTGGGAATGTGTCCTACGACTCACTGGAAACCCGGTGAGCAATTCGCTGATCCGTACATACTGGGCGTGCCTGTCACTGCTTTTACACCAGATGAAGCACAGTTAGAAATCGGGCTGTACGAGCACGCTTCGCAGCAACGCTTGACCGCCCAAACAGCCCAGGGGCAAGTTCTGGGTGACAGTGCGCGCTTTCACACTCTGACCATACTGCCCGCCTGGGAAGGGGCAATACCCAATCCAATGCAGATCAATTTTGGCGACCAAATCGCTCTGGTTGGCTATCACCTCGACCCAAGAGCGGTCAAACCCGGCGAAACCCTTCACCTCACTTTATACTGGCAAGCATTGCAGAGCATACGAGAGAATTACAGCGTCTTCATTCACCTTCTCTCGGAGAGCGGAGAGCGCGTGGCGCAGGTGGACGGTTGGCCACAACATGGGAATGCTCCGACATCATCTTGGCAACCCAAAGCCGTCATTAAAGATGACTATGAATTGAATATACCCGTGGATGGCTCACATGGAGTATACTCTATCCACGTTGGCCTCTATTTGGCTGAAACCCTGCAGAGATTATGGGTATTGGACAACGTCGGGCAGCTATTGACTGACCATGTTGTCCTCACGCAGGTACGTGTGGTGCCATAGCCTTGACATGGAATTAAACAAAGAGCAAAAAGACTGCAAACGAAACAAAACAAGTACAGCAAACAAACTGTTCAGAGCTTTCATTGTTATTGCTCTGATTCTGTGCGTTTTCGCCCTGTATGCGCGCACGCTGAGCAAACAAAGCCTCTGGTTCGACGAGGGACTCAGTGTTTTTTTCGCGGCCAAGCCCGTGCCTCAGTTGATACACACCTTAATTTACGAAGACCTGCACCCTCCGTTGTATTATCTATTGCTCCATGCTTGGATGAAGTTGGCCGGAAAGAGCGAGTTTGCCGTGCGCATGCCCTCGATGTTGGCTGCGGTGCTCCTGATACCCCTCGCCTTCGCTGTAGTCCAGGAAATACAAGGCCGGGAGAACAAAACTATCGCATGGACTATTGCAGGTGCGTTCGCTGCTGCCATCGTTGGTTTTTCACCATTCATCGCCTTTTACGCACAAGAAACGCGCATGTACAGCCTCGCTGCTACCCTAGCCCTGGCCACAACCTGGGCATTCCTGAGGGCCACGCGCGCCGCTTCCACCAGATGGTGGCTGACATTTGCTTGTTTATTGGGGGCAAGTTTCTACACGCAGTACTTCTCCGTGTTCACCGTATCCTCGTTCATTCTCTACGCTTTATTCCTCGAACGCAAAGCGTTACAGCAAACAGGATTATGCACTCTCCTAGCTGGCCTCTTATACTTACCTTGGCTTCGCCCGGCGTATCTGCAAATGGGGCGCCTATTGCTTTCGCCCGACTACTGGGTTACCACGCGCATCCGCCCAATGCAGTTCTTACAAGGCGCCTGGAGCATGTTCTTGCCCTGCGTTTCGCTGCGTTGGGGGTTATTGATCGCGATCCTGGGTATTATTTTTCTAGCACGGTTGGTGCGACGAAGTGGGTTCCATCTTTCAGAAACTGTACGCCGCAGTACCTTGGTATTTCTAACCTTCCTTATCCCTTTGCTGCTCACCTATGCGGCTGTTGCCATTGTACCCAAGTTCGCCACACGCTATGCCATTGTCGCCGCGGCACCGCTCTATATCTGCTCTGCTCTCGTTCTCCATGTTTTGCTGGTTCAAAAATCGCCTCTCGCACGTGCGCTCTTTGCCGTGCTGGCTCTCGCTACAATCATCCTGTCCTTACGCTCTGCAATCGCTGTCACCGAGGCGCGCGAAAACCCGCGCGACGATGTACGCGGATTGGCTGCTTACCTCACCGAGCATGCGCAACCCAACGATGCTTTGCTGCTGGTTGAATACGCTCCTTATGCACTGCAATATTATTATCGTGGAACCGCTCCCTGGTATGGCTTGCACGTTGGTCAAGACTTTGCCGGAGCCGCAGAAGTCCTCAATAGAATCCTGCAGACTCGTCCGAGGCGAATCTGGCTTATCCTTTGGCACCACGAGTTTGCCGACCCTACGGATATGGTTGTTACAGAATTGCTTCGAGTTGGCCGCGAGGTCAGTGTCGGGAAACAATTCTTCGGTTATTGGCTGCGTGCTTTCGACATCCTGGATTATGACCAACCCATTGTCGCCTATCCTCAACCACAAATCCACACGGATGCTGGCTTTGCACCTGGTCTTGCCTGTCTTGGCTTTGATCGTTTCAAACGAGATGGCGGAAGGCTTCATTATGTCATCTATTGGCAAGCAACACAACCTTTGGAGCGTAACTACAGCGTGACCTTGAGCTTTCAGGATCAGGATGGCACTGAATATTTGCGGCGAGATCAAGCACTGAGTACCCCCTATTTCCTGCCGCCTGTGTGGCCCTTGCATACGCCTATCCGTGGCCGCATTGATGTCACTCTCCTCAACGATCTACCGCCACTCACCTACCGAGTATATTTGAAAGTCCTGGACCCAGAATCCAAACGCAACCTGGATTTGGTAGATGCCAATGGCACACCGTTGGGGCAGTCCCTGTTTTTGGAAGAATTCGCTTTATCCAAGGCAGATGTGACCCCATCCCCTGCTGAAGTCAGAAATCCTCTCCAGGCCGATTTAGGCGATAATCTGCAACTATTGGGCTTCGACCCACCAAGGATAACGTATAGCCATGGAGATACTCTTTCCTTGACCTTATGGTGGCAATGCACGGATACGCCACGCGCGGATCACACGGCTGTGTTTCGTCTGTTGGATAGCCGGGGAAGGGTGGCCTGGGAAATGGAAAAACCCATCGTGCCTGGGCACCTCACCACACACTGGCGACCAGGAGAAGTCAATCGTGCAATCTATCATCTGGGAATCCCTTCCGATTTGTCAGGAGGAGAATATAGCTTGCAAGTTGGTACCGAAGAGAGGCTCATCGCCTTGACAGCACTGCATATTGCGCCTCGCGAACATCGCTACAACATGCCTACCATGCAGCAAACGCTCAATGCACAATTCGAACAGGGCATTACCTTGCTGGGCTATGACTTGCAAGCTCCTGCTGTTCAACCGGGAAGGACCATTACCGTCACGCTTTATTGGCAGGCCACGCAACCCATTACAACTAGCTACAAAGTGAGCGTGCAAATGTTATCCGCCGATCTACGCCTCACCGCACAGGACGACAGCATCCCAGCTCGCTGGAGCTACCCAACCACAGCTTGGCTGCCAGGAGAAATCATCGCGGATGAGCACGCTTTGACCATTGCTCCAGCAGCGAGTCCTGGCCACTACACATTGATCACTGTGCTCTACGATGAACGGGGTGCACAACGCCTTAGTGTTCAACAGAGTGGACAGACCAGAGACCATGCGATCCTCACTACGCTACAAAGCTCGCCATAGCATCTTCGCACATCTCAGTTGCTTGCACGCCATTCTTGTGCTAATATCAGTGCAGGCAGCACACATGGGGCAAGATACATGACACTTCAAGAAACTCTGCGCAGACGGTTGCAGTCCTGGCTGATTACGGGCAGCAAAACACAACAAGCTATTGCAACTTTCATCCTTTGTTTAATCGTTGGCGTGTCTGGTGGAGCACTGTTTGCTTTCCTTGGCCCTATACTCGCTATCGCCTTGTTGGTAGCAGTAGCAGGCGGCTTGCTCATGCTGCGCAGCACACAGCTCACATTTTTCGCCATCGTTGGGGTGATTTGTCTGCTGCCTTTCGCCGCTCTACCCGTCCCTAACATTGGCTTCTCACCCACGCTACTGGACTTGGTTCTTCTAGTCTTGTTGGTCAACTGGCTGTTCCAGGTAGCCCGCAAGAAACAAAAACAAGTCATTGGTTCTGCATTAGCCTTACCCATCGTCCTTTTTATGGCTCTGGCCTGCGCGTCATTCATTATCGGCCTATCCTATGCTCCCCTCACTACCAATCTATTACGCCACTTTGTTGAATTGCTGCTGAGTATTTTCCTCTTTTTCGTGGTCATCAACACTGTGCAAAGTCCAAAGCACCTAGAGCACATCATCACCATCCTCATTCTGGCTGGCTTTGCAGCCTCATTGATCGGTGTAGTACTATACTTCCTACCTCAGAACTTGACCATCCGCCTGCTTTCGACTTTGCGCGTCTTCCGTTACCCCGCTGGGAGCGATGTACTGCGCTTTGTAGAAGACAACCCCGATCTGCCCCTGCGCGCTACGTCTACCTCGATAGACCCGAACGTTTTGGGAGGACTGCTAGTGATTGTAGCGGGGGTTACGGTACCCCAGTTTCTAGCACACGATCCCCTACCCTTATTTGGACGATGGCTACGCTGGAAAGGCATCAATTGGCTGGTGATGCCTGTGCTAGCAGTCATGCTGTTATGCCTCCTTTTGACGTTCTCACGCGGAGCAATGGCAGGACTAGGCGCTGCCCTCTGCATCTTGGCGCTGCTCCGCTATCGGAAATTGCTGGGATTTGTCCTGGTGGTGGGGTTGCTCATCCTGCTGTTGCCACAGACACAGTGGTATGTACAACGCTTTTTGGCAGGATTGCGTGGTGAAGATCTGGCGACGCAAATGCGCTTTGGCGAATACAAAGACGCTTTGATCCTCATCTCACGTTACCCGTGGTTTGGGGTGGGATTTGCCGGGGCTCCTGACATTGATACGTATATCGGCGTTTCCTGTGTTTATCTGCTGATAGCAGAGGAAATGGGCCTGATAGGATTGGCCATGTTTCTGTTTATCATGGCACTCGTGATGATCCAAATTCTGCGCAGCTTGCAGAAGATCACCGCTTTCCCTAGACTGGAGTCTGTGTTATTGGGACTGTTCACTGCGCTTCTGGGTGCACTGTTCACGGGGATATTCGACCATTACTTTTTTAACCTCAATTTCCAGCACGCGGTGACCCTGTTCTGGCTTTGTGTTGGGCTAAGCATTGCTACCACACTACTGCCCGATAGGCAATGAGTTCCTCTCATAAACCAAAAAGCCGCCGTATCCCGGCGGCTTTTTGGTTTACTGTCTGGTAACTTTCAGTGCATTAATCATGGGATAGTCAGCCGACCCATGCACAAGATCTACATTGAGATGTCCATCGCTCACTATTACCTCGAATGTTCTGACATGCGCGGTAAAGGCTCCCCCCGCAGCAGCAAAGATATCGAATTCTCTGAGCTTGGTCTGTCCTTCGATGATAATCTCAAAGAGTCGCCTGCCAGCACTACGAAAGTAAAGCTCGGCAAAGTGCAGCTCTACCTGATAAATGCCATTCGGCACATCGAACTGATAGCCGAAATCCAATCCCCAACGCGCTGTCTGATACAAAGTTGGATCGCTTGTGTTGTTTATGTTCTTAAAGACAGGGACAGAGAAATCAGAAGATTCACCTACATAGCCCCACTTGCCAACAGCGTATGGCTGATCAGCAGACCAGAATTGCCCCACAGAGTCAATGTAGTTGCTCTCCGAACCACAGTTTACCAGGATTTCTATGCGGGGCTTGTGTATGAGGGGCAAATAGATAACAGAAGGCCCACCCAGTGTAGGAGTACATGTGGGTGTTGGAGAAGGCCCTGACGTTGGCGTGAAAGTGGGTGTCAAGGTAGGTGTGGGGGTGTGAACCGGCGGAGGATGGCAATGCACTTCCAAAGTATAACTGCCAACCTCGAAACCGTCTACCACGATGTAATACACAGTTCCAGGGACAACATCCACTACCGTAACGGATCCCCCTGTACTCATACAATCTCGAGGGTTGGCACTGGCTAATAGAAACAGGGTCAGGTCCGCTTCAGTATCCAAGTTGATACTAAGGTAATTCATCGCGTAACTAGCCTGAAAAACATAAACGACTTCTGGCCCTATAACCCCAGCTCCACAAGTTCCATAATCCTGGATAAATGCAAGGTGACCAGCCGTATTGCCATGGTACATTGCTTCACAAACGATGGGAATGGGATCGTGAATCGTTCCACTAGGTGTGTCAAAAGGAGTTGGTGTAAGCGTAATAGTGGGCGATGCCGTTGGTGTCTGCGTTGGCATGCCTGAGGGCGTATCCGTTGGCGTAGCAGTAGGCGTCTTCGTTTGTGTCGGCGTGAAGGTAGGTGTATAGGTTGGCGTAAAAGTGGGTGTAGGCATAGGGGACTGCGTGGGCGTCGGAGTGACCGTTGGCAATGGGGAAAAGCCAAAATCTAGGCCGGTAAGCCGTTGTCCAAAGGCCAGATAAAACGCATACGAGCCTGCTATTGGCCAGGTGCAAATGTGCCCTGCGGGATCTTCCCTAGTCACGATATAGCTGCCACTTTCCAGATCAACGAACCGGTAGCTCCCATCCCACAATGTTGTTTGCCTTTCAATTTCTATATGATCTGCATTCTTAAGCAAAATGGTAACATCAGATAGGGGTAACTCATCCGGATCGCACACGCGATTGCCATTCTCATCCCTCCATGCCATCCCGGCCACTTCGCCTCCCGTGATAATCTCGGTTGGCGTAGGCGTCCTAGAAGGAGTGGGAGTGCTTGATGGAGTAGGAGTTGGGGAGCGCGTAGGCGTGGCAGTCGGTATTGGTACATAATAGACCACCTCCAATTTGGGGCGGGATAAAGGAGCAGCATTCTGCGACGATGTTAGATACCAAAATTGTCGGTCATTAAGGGGCTCACCAACCCCAATCAGAATCACCCCATGGTTGGTAGATGGATTGGAAACCCAGCGTTGCACGAGGTTCTTCAATGGATCATTTTCCCATACCTGCCACCCTGGCCAAGAACGAAATTGGGCCTGTGCAACACGATCTAAAGACCGATCACTCGCTCCATCGCATCCAGGTTTTTCCCAAGCCTGGCTGGATGTCGCATTGTTCCAGGTAGCCTGCATTTCCTCCCACGGCCGGAGGATCTCATAGGCATCTATATAGTTCGTGACTCCTGTATTGATCGCATTGTAGACATAGAGTTCCAACCGGGCCCGGGTCACCACCGCAGTGGTAGGAATGTATTCAGACAGGTCAAAGCGCAGCAATACCCTATAACTATAATCATAACTAAGCGTTAAGTTAATGTACCCGCCATAATTATCGCTAGGCCTATAGGCATAGATATATGTATCGGTTACCCCTGCATATGAGAGTGTAGGGGAGACGCCCTGCTGAAAAGTGATGGCCTCAGGAGCGGAGAGAGCTAGAACTGCCTTTCTACCACTGACCTCTGAGGGAAGCAAGTGGTTCTGCGCTACCCCCGGCAGTGCTAAGCAGATAAAACATGCCAAACCAGAAAAGAAACCTATTGCAATAGCCATCACTAGTTTTTTCATTGCTCACCTTCCTTAAGGCCAACTCGGACTAGTGAACATCTCTTTTGCAACTCCCCTAGTAAGTAAAAATAATGGGGAGAAAGATCCGCTGCCGCCTGGTAGTGTGCGTGGGGGTCAATGAAGGGATAGGCGATGGCGTAACAGTTGGTGTGGGGGTGCTGGTAGCTGTTGGTGAAGGGCTTGCCGTGGGCGTTGCTGTCGTAGGTATCCAAGCACCGAAACTAACCCGTACAGTGACCCCACTGGAGATCAGGATATTCATCCTTTCTGGGGTGGTGGGAATGTAATTCGCAGGAGCAGTCACGACCAATAGATAAGAGCGTGGTGGCAATTCCTCAAAGGAAAACGACCCATACCCTCCGGTCAAGATAGGGTCTCGGATAGGTGGTTCTGGGTCAGGATGTGCAGAATCATACAAGCAGACAATAGCCCCAGCCAATCCTGGCTCTCCAGCGTCCTTCACTCCATTACCGTTCAGATCGTTCCAGACCACTCCCTCGATTCTGCCTGGCACTGGCGTGGGTGTAAGCGTCATTGTTGGCGTAGGAGTGCTCGTAGGAGTAGTCGTAGGGGTTGGAGTCGGCGTTGGCAGAGGTTCATAGTATTGCACTTCCACCCTCGGACGTCGTGCTTTGTCTACGACATTGGAAGAACGGAAATACAGATGCCGATGATACTGGTACGGAGCAATCAGGATGACACCCTCGTTTGCTACTGATCCAGATACCCACTCCTGCACCAAGGGCGTAATATCCCACTCTACCCAAACCCCTGCAGATTCCACCCTTCCCACTCTTGCTATCGCAGCGGGCATCAACTCGTGGTCCTCAGGAATCTTCGCACAACCTGGAAGGAGCCAAGGGCTGTTCCAGGTAGCTGTGTCTTCTTCCCAATGGCGATTGACGCGATACAACTCGACATCTGTGGACGCTTCATTGTGCGAGGCATAATACGCATATACATACAGTTTGGCTCCGACTACACGCGCTCCATAAGGGAGATAAGGCGAAAATTCGAACTTGACCAAAGGCCGTCTTGCGCCATCAGTGATCAGACGCAAGTCAATCTCACTTCCTCTTGGCACATTAGGGTACCAGGAGTCCAAATACGTATCTTGTATTCCAGAGTACAATGAATTAGGCCATACCCCGTTCTGGAATACAATGGTGCGTGGCGTACCTACCGGAGTCGGTGTAATCGTTGGTGTATTGGTACGAGTTGGCGTGACCGTTGGCGTGCTAGTAGCAGTGCGCGTTGGCGTGAGCGTTGGCGTGCTGGTATGCGTGCGTGTCGGAGTGGGAGAAGGAGTTGGTGTAGCAGGCGGTGTATCCCCGCTAATGGTGATATGGCCATTTTGTACACCCGCTAGTACCTCATTGCCTTCAAGATTATATACTGCCGTTGGGTCACCACCCCGTGAAACAAAGACCAACGGCGTGCTTGCCCCACCCGTACCCCATAGCGCCTTGAACCGTATCGTTGCCACACGAAAGGTGCCACTCGGCTCAGGAGTCCCAGGAGCAACACCCGCCCATAAATCTATCTGGCCAGTGGCATTGTCCACCGTATTCTTCGTAACAAAATCAAAGAGAGCTCCGTTCACTTCAATCGTGCTGGTAGGATTCCCGCTAGCGTCCACCACTCGCAGATACAGGGGATTGAAGTCGAGGTACATGAATACCGCGATGATATCTTCATCCCCGGCATCCACCATGATATCTACGGTGAAAATGTCATCCTTCGCCACTGAGACAGAAGGCGGCGAAATCCTCATCACCACAGTCCCTGCCGCCATACCTTGTAGCCTGGCATCAATCTGTTCCACGACAGATACTACGCCAGCACCAGAATCGGGATGGATTCCTGGGGCATCCTCAGCCACCGCTGTATTGGATGAGCCAACACCAAACAACAAAAAAAGGCCAACGCATGCAAGCGCAATCAGCAACCCTATACAAAGGCGGCACGATTGGATCCTTCTATGATTTTTGTTAGGCAATTCCATACCAGCTCCTTAATAAAGGACCTTACTTTATAATAGAGGTTGTCTACTTGTTTTTCCTAAAGCTACTCTCCTCAAAAGCGGGAACAACATTGGCCTGTACAGTACTTGTACCATCTGGTACCGCTAGCCATCTCTCGCATCCCACTAACCATTGTGGCGTTCACACCTCGATATCCCCGCAGCGCCCGAAATTCGCTCTGAGCCGGACGAAATCCAACATATCCACGACGCCGTCCTGATTGAAATCAGCCCGCAGATCGGTCGTGCTGCCGAATTTGGATCTCAGGATAACGAAATCGAGCATATCAACACAGTTATTATTGTTGGCATCGCCCTCCAGAAGCGTACCAAAGTCAATGTTGTTCTGCCCAGCGACCAAGGTCACTCCTCTTTTCACATTGCGCAAAGTATGCGCATGTTTCACGCGGATATCGTAGGTACCAGGGGTCAACCCTGTCACAGTGAAGTAGCCTGAGGTATCTGTGGTAACGGCATATTCGGTGCTGCCTACTGTCACCGTCAACGGAGTCACCCAGCGCACATTTGGAGGAGTCGGACGGCCCTGCAAGGTAACCTTGCCCTGGAGTGTGCAAGGTATTGTGGTCGGTGTAGGAGTAATTGTAGGGCCACTGCCGCCATCTTTAGTCACCTCGACAAAAGAGATGTACTCATCACCGTCGCCCAAACAATCTATGGAGAAATCAGTACCGCCAGGCTGACCATTCGCAAAGCGTGCATCCGTGAGGAAGAATACCGCCTGCGTCCAGACACCGGAATTGTCTTTCTGCACCCATGGATTGGTAGAACCGACTGGGATAGCAGCCTTGTTTGAGTCACCAAGTGCATCGTACCTAAGTTCCCAACGGTCAGTACCAGTAAGGAGGTAAGTTACTGTGATAGTAGCAGTACTAAAGTTCCCAGGGTACATGTAGCCATTGTCAATATCAAAACGCATGTATCTGTTGCCTGTGCTCTGATCCGTTCGCCTAGTGAAGCGTCCAAAGGTGGGTGCTCCCGTGTATACTATGCGCAGAGTCTGGTATAGGTAGTCATCATCAGTGTTGAGAATATCATCTTCCCAGGACCAAGGGCCACCACCAATATAACCAAAACTTCCTGGTTCGTACTCCTGATCCCCAACCCAGACATTGCCAACGCTATCGGTGTATCTCAACCCGCCACAGTTGATTCTTCTTGTGTAGCCTGGCCCAATCACCTCAATCGCATTAATCACAGGCTCCATATCCGTTTTCTGCACAAAATCAATCTCTAGCCGCCCATCTGAAACGGTGGTAGAGAAAGTCAAAACGAGAGCCCGGTTCTTGCCACCGGCGGCAGTCCAGATATCGAGATTGGATCTCACAACGACGTTTTCGATCTTGATGTCAAAGACCCGCGCATTAGGGATATTGGCATAGATCTCGGCAAAATGTAATTTCACTTGATAACTGCCGTTTGGCACATCGAAAAGATAGCCTCTACTTTGGCCTATGTCCCAAACGGCCACGGTCTTGCCACCATACAGTGCATCATCCTTCTGTGTCAGGAACAAGCTAAAGTTTCCTTTGTCTCCCCCGGCGTACTTGGTCTCACGCAAGGCGACCCATGCACCTGGCGTATCTGAAACTGTTACGCCAAGGTAGCGGGCAGCGAAGCGAAGCAATGGCTGGTTTTCCTCCTTGAGCCATAGTTTTTTGTCGATAGCAATGTTGTCTGCACGCTTGGAAAGCCCGCACATAAGTGCCCAGAACACGTCAGACTTGGTAGACAAATAGGTAGTGGCATAGGTTTCCCAAGCTACAGGCACCGTGTTCCAGTAGTTATTTATAGGAGCGTAAGCATTCACTGCATTGTCGTGATCTGCGACCAACCCATTGTGGCGCATGCCTATGCCGAGGCTCGCCGCATATGCAGAGACAGTATTGCGCTCTGTATCGCCTCCACGGTAAGTAGGGCCAATATCAATGAAGATCGGGATGCTCAAGCCATAGTTCTGAAATGCTTGCTTATACATGCTAGAGCACCAGTTCACGTACTCGACCCATTGGTCTACGGTTATGCCTCGATCGTAAAGATAATAGTAATGGTCTAATCTATCCAACTCGGCCCCATACTTGGGAGCAGGATAAGTCTCACCGTCTACGCCCACTCCCATTGACACCCATGCCACGCGGTTGCGTAGGGCAGGGTTTTCTGCCAAGTGCTGCGCGAAAGCGTTGATAAAACGCTGATAGTAATTACGGAAAGTCTGATTCCAATAGTTGGGAACATACCAGACTTCTGGCAGCCGTCGCGGGTTCTGCCATCGTACATTGGGATCGATGCTCGGCAACCAGGAAGGGATTTGCAAACCATCCCCTGCCGCAACATTTCCATAATGTCCAAAGAAGGTAAAACCTATCGCCACTAACTTACCCCGTTCCTGCTCCTTCAATATCCAGTTATCTATTTTCCCCCAGTTGTAGGTAGCATTTCCCGGCTCCAGTTCAGACCATTTATAGCGCCAATGTCCGCCTACGAGGGGTACCTGTGGCGGGTTCAGTTCGTACTCAGGGACATCAAAAAGCAGGTACAGGCCACGAGTATGGCCATATCCTGAAGGTACCTTCGCACGTACGACGATGGCTACCCCCAATACCAAAGACAAACTGAGCAACAGACTCACTATGAAATACTTCTTCATCACTACCTTTACCCTCTTCTCGATCCCAGATTCCTGCTATGCACCAACCCATTATAATTTGCCACGATGAAGGTGCATTTTCAACTAACAACAATATTCATTATGATGACGCACAAAGACACAACAAGATACGCTCAATCAGTTCCTTTTGGACGCACACACAATGACCGAAGGAATCAATCTGCTCCTAATCCCTGGAGGCCACTTGTAGATACGTATGGCATCCAGCAAACGTTCCCACAGGAAAACCGGCCATAGAAGTGGCTTCTTCAGCGCAATGACAAACCCCAAACGACGCAAAAAGCGAGGCTCCAGCCAAGTGACTGCGAACCCAGCTTGTTCTACCACCTGGCAGAGCTCCTCCAATGTATAGACGCGCAAGTGGAACCCAACCGAGCGTCGTCCATTCCACAAGCGAGAAGGGGTCGAGATCAAATAGCAACCCCCTTTTCTGAGCACGCGCTGCACCTCAGTCAGGTGCACCAACAAATCCGACGGCGATAAATGTTCAACGAAATGCTCGCTCACGACATAGTCGAACGTGTCGCTGGCGAAATTCAATGCACGTGCATCCCCATATTCATACCTCAAGTCCAGACCCTCACCTGCTACCCGTTTCCTTGCTGTTTCCAAAGCCACGCGAGAAATGTCAATGGACACCACGGCATTCCCTTGTCTCGCCAGCAAGCGTGAGGTCTCGCCATCACCTGAACCCACTTCCAGCACACGCTGTCCTTGGCCAACCTTACGCAAGATCAAGCGTCGAGCCCGATCCATGCCCCGTGGGTTCACCTGAGCGTAGATTTGGCCGGGGCATTCCTGCTCCTTCAGGAACAGTGCGTGCAACTCATCATAGGCTTGCTGAAATTCCTCCGCAGTGGCTACACGTAGCAGCTTCTCACGCCATCTGCGTTCTATCTCCAGTTCTAGTTCCGATTTAGTGCGGTGATCCTGCATCAATAACCTAAACCCATACTACTTCGTGTTTCTGACCTGATTCCAATAGCCGTTGCGCCAAGTGCACAGCGCGCAAGGCTTCTTCCCCACCAATCTGCGGGTCAGTGTTATGCTCGATAGCCTCGACAAAGGATTCCAGTTCTGCTACAAGCGGTTCCTTCCGTTTAATATTGTGACGTATTCTCCGTCCTTCACTTACGCCCATAATGGCCAGACCCTCCCAATGGCCGTTGAGGTAATCGTTCTCGTAGAAATAGAGGTCCTGCGTCAAATAGTTAACAGAAAACATACCCCGTTCGCCTATCAAAGAGAGCTCTCTAATTTTAGTAGGTGTCAACCAGTTGATGTCCAAGATACCAACTGTGCCATCTTTGAACTTCAAAATCCCGGTTAGCAAATCTTCGTGCTTGGCATGGATCTCGCGCTCAATCTCTGCGTAAACGCTTTCCACCTGTGAGCCAGTGAGGTATTCCAGCAGATTCAACTCATGGGTCGCCAGGTCAATGACCACACCAACGTCTTCAACGCGAGGGGGAAATGGCCCTACCCGACGCGCATGAATTTGAAAAATACGCCCCAACTGCCCAGCATCCAATTGTTTCTTCAATTCGATTATCGCAGGGTTAAAGCGCTCAATGTGTCCGACTGCAAACTTGACTCCCTTTTGTTTAACACAGTCCACGATTTCCTGTCCTTCCTCAACGCTCGCAGAAATGGGTTTTTCCAGGAAGACGTGGATGCCCCGCCTCATCACGGCGATAGCAACCTCACGATGCAGACGTGTGGGAACAGCAATGGAGACTAAGTCGGGCTTCTCCGCATCCAACATCTCTATGTAGTCAGTATAAACCCTTGATTTATAAGTGCGCGCAATGAGCTCCAATGCCGTAGCATCAGGGTCAGCTGCTGCTACAAGAGTTACATTCTCCATCTGGGCATAGACTCGGGCATGGTTGCGTCCCATCATGCCTACGCCAATTACTGCTGCTCTCAAGACCATCGGCTATTCACTCCTTCCACAATTCTATCCAAGTCTTCATAGGTCAAAGCAGGATGGACAGGTAAGGCCAGGACCTCGTGGCTGACCACTTCCGCTCTTGGCAGATGATCCACATAGCCTAAGCGCTGATACGCAATCTGCTTATGCACAGGCAATGGATAGTAGACAGCAGTGGCAATACCGAGTTCTTGCAAGTGTTTTGCCAGCTGATCACGGCCATGCGGTACACGAATCGTGTACTGGTGATAAACATGCCGACATCCAGGCGATTCGATAGGAGTAATAACACCTCTCAGCCTTTGGGTTAAGTATCCTGCATTTGCCCGGCGTTTTGCGATGAATTGCTCCAACTTCCCTAACTGCACTAGGCCAATCGCTGCTTGTATTTCCGTCATGCGGAAGTTATAACCAATTATCTCATGATAATAACGCTTCCGTTGGCCGTGATTGCGAATCAGTCGAGCCTGGTCGGCTATCTCATCACTGTTTGTAGTGATTATACCTCCTTCAGCAGTGGTAATGTTCTTAGTTGGATAGAAAGAAAAACACCCCGTGCCAAAGCTTCCTACTTTTCGCCCTCCCACCATAGCCCCGTGAGCCTGGCAAGCATCCTCAATGACCACAAGCCTGTATCGCATGGCGATGTCCATGATTGCTTCCATATCACAGGGATGACCAAAGAGATGAACAGGAAGGATAGCTTTCGTGCGCGGTGTAATGGCTGCTTCGATGCAGCTTGTATCTATATTATAAGTGCGTTCATCAATATCCACAAATACCGGTCTGGCACCAGCGAAGAGGATCGCATTAGCCGAGGCAACAAAGGTGAATGGAGTCGTAATGACCTCATCGCCTGGGCCGATGCCATGTGCGAGAATGGCCGTTTGCAATGCGGTCGTACCAGAGGACGTCGCAATAGCATACTTTGTGCCACAGAAAGCCGCAAAGGCTTCTTCAAATGCTCTTACCCTTTCCGCTTGGGCAAGTTGGCCGGATTCGAGCACTTCTAGAACTGCCTTTTTTTCTTCCTCGCCCAATAACGGCACTGATAATGAAATCATAGCCTTATCTGACCTTATTCTTACTCATTGACCAAGTTTAGAACATCATAATGAACTGTAGATGAAAATGACCTTCCACAATATCTTACAATTTTGCAACTTTCAAAAGCATGCGAACCACTTTTATGTGCCTACAAACGCCGCACTATGTATCGTACGTCAGATTTTGTCCAGATACGCCACAATGACTTTATGAATATGGCACTCGGGTGGTTGATATGGAGTGAACTGGGTTGCTCTGGCTTGTTGGATTGCTTCTGCCAAATTCTCCACATTTTTGCACCATAACAGGTAATTGTGAGCCGCAAAAACGCGCAGCAGATGCTCTTGATGCTGATCGTAAGTAGTTGGATTGACCACGCAGATCAGTTTCTTGCCTCGTTCCAGTGCTTCGACAATCGTTCCTAGCCCCCCATGCGCGACAATGAGGTCAGCGTGCTCATAATAGCTCTCCAGAGACGGAGCAAAGGCAAAGAAACGGCCATGTTGGGGCTTATACTTCCCCAAGCCAATTTGCATGACCACTTCTTCGCCCAGGTGGGGAATCAGTTCATCCATCTTTTTTATCAGCAAATCAAAATCGGTCGAACCAACCGTGACAAAGATCACCGCATCGCTCTCCAGCAGACGGGAAATTCATCATCAGCCATGCTGAGCCACTATCCTGGTCAGCACAATCGCCCAGCATAAATCGCTTTTGGATACTTGCGCTGCAACTCGGGCCACTGTACAAAGAAGAGGTCCGCCCATTGGTACAGAATGCGCCCACTGGTGGATAACTCGAACACGCGCGAGCCAGTCTCGATATAAATCACTTTCACGCCCAGCAATTTCGCCAGTAGAGAGGCTGGCACAGCAGGGCCAGGACCAGTGCTCATGATAGCCCGCGGGCGCGCGCGTATGAGCGCCAACAAAGCCTGCATGGCAGATAGCAATGTGCGGCCAAATACCTCGAGCAAGGTGTTCTTCTTCCAACGCGGACGCATCACCCGATAAACCGCACCCGGCACTTTGATCTTCTGCACCGATAATTCATCGTCTGCAGCGACCAGATAACAGTACTCATACCTGGCCCCCAACAAATCCACAAGCCGAATCATTTCTGCTGTATGACCACCCGAACCTAGCACAATCATCAACTTCATAGAGTCTTCCTACTCACAGGAAGCAGATTTCATATAGACACCAGCAATACCTGTACCAAGCACGCGGAAAGGTCCGGCCTGAATGGCACGGCTGTATAACAACCCCAAGATATAGGACAATCTAGAGAAAGCTAAGTACTCATATGTCTGATCAACCACCAATAATCGTTTACAACAAAATCCCATCTTACGAAGACACTGCTCCAACGCGGCTGGCGTATTACAACGATAATGAGTAGGGAACACCTCCGTCTCCGTAGCTCCAACGAGGGCTTTTTTCACCCTTTGATGGAGACGATGCGGCGTGAATCTGGATAGCGCAATCACTGGGGCAAAAAGCGATGAGGTCTTGAAAACCAGCGCGCCGCCGACCCTCAGAATCCGTCTGAATTCGGCAAAGACCTGCTGTGGCTGAGACAAGTGTTCGATGACATTATAACAGACAATTAGGTCAAAAGTATCATCCGCAAAAGGAGCATGGTTCAAATCAGAAAGCACAAAAGGCATATCAGGCAGTTTGGTCGGTACACAAATATCTGTACCCACCAGCAATCGTAATTGCGTTCGATAGGGCTGCAGGAGCCACGTACCGCCACTGCATCCAGCATCCAGCACCACGCTATCCTTTACAAGGTTTTGCAGCAATACCTGTATCGGTTCAAAAGTCCGTTCATACAGGCGAGGGAAATATCTTCGCTGCAGGCTCAACTTTGCTTCAGCATCAAGCATGCTTTACCTCCAAAGCTCTGCGTAAACCTGCAGCAGGCTATCCACAGTGGCGTTCAGCCCCAAATGTTGAATCGCATGCCGGCCATTGGTGCGCTGATCCCTCTCTAATGCCAATCTGAGCTTCTGCGCCATATCGGCGGGGTTGCGCTCGCAGATGTAACAACCCTCCGTTTCGTTGATCACTTGAGCCACATCGCCCACATCTACAGAGACAATGGGCAAATTACAGGCCATCGCTTCTTTGATCACTACTGGTGAGCCTTCGTAATCGGATGCCAATGCCAACACATCACAGGCATTCATGTACAACGGCATGTGCTCATGTGGCTGACCCGTAGCGATGACCAATTCAACGCTCTCATCATGGCTACGCAGCATCTCTACCGCTTCTTGGATGATATCCAAGCGCTTTTCTGGACGCACAATGCCGGCAAAGAGCACGAGCTTCTTTCCCAATGGCAGACCCAAGCGTTGCCTGGCCTCTTCTTTTGGCATAGGGACAAAAAGTTGCAAATCTACTCCACAGGGGATCACGTACGCATCCTTGCGTCCTAACTCAGCCTTATGTTGTAGCGACGTAACGGTAACCGCATCAGCTAGCGGTGCCAGTATTTTACACAACAAGCCCACCCAGCCAACCATCTCGGCGGCTCCATGGAAACTTACTAGCAAAGGACACGTACACTGCAGACGAGCGATGATTCCTGAGAATACATAATGTGCATGAATCAGATCATAGCGATGCTCACGCAGGCAACGACGAAAACGTCGCAACCCTTCTAGGTAGCTCCATTTACGTCTTTTGCCGCCTACGACCAGAACATCCACGCTCAAACCCCGTGCGCGCAATCCCTCGACCTGTTCTTGCACGAATGTGCCAAAGTCGGGATTTTGCTCATCGGGATACATATTCGTGACGACAAGCACGCGCCGCCCAACTATTGTCTGATTTCCCTGAGTTTCCATGATTCTCACGCGTTAGACCAAGTTACGTTTTTCAGGCTATACCGCTTTCCGATATAGTAACAGCCTCGCTCGGCTTCTGCATCAGGTTCTTTTGCTTTAAGGGTGCTGGTCAACAGCCATTGAATTCATATATGGCTTGCACGATACATTCCTGATCCGCTTCGGTCAGATCATTGTAGAACGGCAAACGCAGCAAGCGGTCGCTGACATCCTCGGTTACCGGGCAATCCCCTTTCTGGCCACCAAAGCGCTGCCCCATCTCCGAGAGGTGCAATGGCAAGTAGTGGAAAACGCTGAGGATGCCTCGGGCCTTTAAATGTTCTATTAACGCCTGGCGTTGTTCCAACGAGGGCATGAGCAAGTAAAACAGGTGATAAGGCTGCTCGCAATGCGCTGGCACAACAGGCAACCGCACTCCATGATCCTCTGCCCAACTCTGCAGATGGGTATTGTAATATTGCCACACCCTCTTGCGCCTAGCCTGAATTTCCCCTCGTGCTTCGAGCTGGGCATATAAAAATGCAGCAAGGATATCCGAGGGCAAATAACTGGAACCCACATCCACCCAGGTGTACTTATCCACCTGACCACGGAAGAAACGGCTGCGATTGGTCCCTTTTTCTCGGATAATCTCAGCTCGTTCGATATAGCGCGGTTCATTAATCAGCAAGGCACCGCCTTCGCCGCAGGTGAAATTCTTGGTTTCATGGAAACTCAATGTAGCCAAGCAGCCAAAAGTGCCCAGATATTTGCCCTTATACCTTCCAAACAGACCGTGGGCGTTATCCTCAACCACAGCAAGGCCATGACGTGCGGCGACCTGCATAATGGCATCCATTTCGCAGCCTACTCCAGCGTAATGAACTGGCGCGATGGCCCTAGTTCGAGGCGTGATGAGGCGCTCTAACTGCGTTTCATCCAAGTTGAGGGTATCAGGACGAATATCCACAAACACTGGGCGCGCTCCACGCAGAACAAAGGCGTTAACGGTGGAAACGAAGGTGAATGACGGAACAATCACCTCGTCCCCAGGCTGAATATCCAGCAACAGCGCAGCCATATCCAGAGCGTGGGTACAGGAAGTAGTCAATAGTACCTTGGGCACTGATAACACTTGCTCGAGCAAAGCCTGGCATCTCTTGGTGTATGCCCCGTCACCAGAGATATGGCCTTGTTGAATAGCTGTAGCAATGTAGCGGAGCTCATTGCCCATTAGACTTGCCCGATTAAAAGGTATGCGGTAATCAGTCATTTTGACTTTCCTCAGGTAGTTCTATGAACCAACGATGATACCAAAGCTCTACAGAGCGCGTCAGGAATCCACATCTTTGGTATAGCCGCTGTGCCTTGCAATTCCTCCCCTGTGTGACAACGCTCACCTTCTTTACACCTTGCGCAGCGAACCACTGCAGAGCAGCCAAAATCAACAGACGAGCTATGCCCTGACCCTGCCAAGCAATGTGGACACCCACTAGACCAATCCGCCCTTCAGCACCATTTAGGTGGCATGAAACATAACCTACTACGTCCTCTTGGCTGTCGGCGACCCAAACCGCATCAGCATATCCACGACAACTCCGCTCAATCCAGGTCTCGTAAAGAGCATCACAAAGCGCTACTGGAAAATGTGTGTCATAGTAGAAACGAGTGTACCGATAACTTGTGCGGGCAATAGCACGCAGAGCAGGAATGTCCTCTAGATTGCTCAGGCGAACGATCACCGCTGTTTCCTCTAGCTCCTTGACTGGCTCTGTCAAATCTCTCTCCAGGGTAACACGGATGTCGACTAGGCGAAAACCATGATCTTCGGCCAACCTCACCGTAGTAACATCATTGGAATCTGCTAGAAAATACAGACAATCTATGGCATGGTTCTTGCACCATGCCATGATCCAAGCTATGCTCTCGGTGGTCAATCGCCTCACTATGACCTGGGCGATACGATGGTGGAAAAAATTGGAATCCCAATCCAGATACTGACAGATATTGTTGGCGTCCATATAGCCTCTATGGATTCGTTTGGCTGCGGATAGTATAAGCTGGTCTATTCATAGTCCGAAAATACATTCGCGCCAGATACTCACCTATAACTCCTAAAGCGAAAAGCTGCACACCAGAGAAGATGGCAATGACCGAAGCCAGGAAGGAGAAGCCAGGCACCACGCCTCCCTGGATCAGGTATCGGCCAACTACATAAATCAACACTGCCACACCAAAGAGAGTAAAGGCGAAACCACTCATACTGGCAACTTGCAGCGGCATGGTACTGAACCCCGTCATCATATTGACAGCATGGGTAACCAGCTTGCCAAAGGTATAATTAGATACTCCCAGTGGACTTGGATCATGACGCACGGTAATGGCTGTAAAACTCCTGGTACCCCAAGTCAACAATACATCGATAGATACAAAGGGACCCTGATAATCGGCAAAAGCTCTTCTCAATTCAGCGCGAAAAGCGCGGAATGCACTGACCTTGCGCGCTATTTCAGCACCCATCATGTTTTGCATAGCTAGCTTGGTCACTTGTGAGGCGATATTGCGCCAAAAGCCGTGTTGCTCCTGATGTGGCGTGCCATAGACTACATCGTACCCTTCAGCCAACCTGGTCAGCAACTGGGGGATTTCTTCTGGAGGGTGTTGCAGGTCATCATCCATGGTCACTATAATGTCATAGCGGGCAGCTCGAATGCCACACAACAGCGCATTGTGCTGTCCATAGTTGCGCGTCAGAGCAATGCCTTGCACCCAATCATATTCCGATGCAAGCTGGCAGATAACCTGCCAACTGTTGTCATAGCTACCGTCATCTACTAGAATCACCTCAAACTGCGTACATACTGTGGGCAGTACATTAGCTAGCCTCTCTAACAGGGCGGGCAAAGTCGACGCTCCGTTATAAACAGGGATGATTACGGAACATTGCCACATATTTGCCCTCCTTCATATTCTCTATTCCAGGCCTGAGGTGCTAAAGCCTATGCACCCGTGGCCATTACCTCCATTGTCCCGGGTTCCTCAAAAACAAGCCGTTGATGAAGGTACGATATTCAGCAAAATAGGTCTCCAGAACTTCACGGTCAATACTATTGCTAATTTCTTGCCATGTTCTATGCGTGCTTTCCTGCTTGTGCAGTTTGTAGAGCTGAGCCAGCCGTTGATAAGAAGCACGCTGAGCCAATAGGAAATCCAATGGCTTCTCATCCTTCGAACGAGTCCGCGCTATCTCCGGCGATACATCAAGCCAATAAGCTAACCGTGGACGCGGGCTTAATAGACATAGTACCCTAGCAGTCCAGCGTTTCGCGATCGCAGGGTCATCGAAATATGCTGCCCAATCGGCCAGCGTGTCGTAGAAATAACGATCACAGATCACCACCCATCCAAATACCAAAGGCAAGGTAACATGCCGTATATAACGGAGCAGCAGCTCAACCGTAGTAAGCCAAGCCCATCCCCACCTCAGCCAGGGAGACTGAAACTGCCTCTGCCTAATGCGTACCTTAGATTCTGGTACTGGGAATTCCCCTTCGAGCATCGCTTGCGACCGGCGTTTTGCCCATCTCGTGAAAAAGCGCAGCCACGAAGCAGAGCCTCCACGATTCCAGACATAGTAAACTCGAATATGGCAGGTGTCAAAAGCTGATTGCAGCGCCCTAGCCTGAGTGGTCTTGCCACAGCCATCTATGCCACTGAACGTGACCAGCATAGCCTTTTGGCTGCGGATGCGCAAGCGTAACTTGATACCATAGCCAGTATGCAACGCTACATCCTTGAACTTGCGCGCCGCGCTGCGCGTGGGATCGCGCAGCAGTTTGGCATAGAAAAAGCTTTTGCTGAACAAGAAGGGAATACGCAATGGCACATGCACGCGTCCCACTTGTTTGTCTTGCTGCCCGCTGCATAGAGCCCTTATGGCTTGCTCACTCAGATAATGCTGTAAAAACCATTGCGCCCAGGCTGGGATCCCGTGCCATGCTTTTTGCAATATCGGCAAAGGTACAAGGGATTCGCCATACAATACCCACTCTTGGTAAGCAAAAAACAATAAGGCAACATTTAATCCATCGCGCCAGCCACGCCAAGTAGCCACACGATACACTTCAGTCCAGTCCACGCCCTGCCGCAGACAATGCGCAAACTTGAGCATATCCAACAAGGTCACGCGCTTATCCTCATAAAAGCAATGAGCAAGAGTGATCAATAGAGCATCCTCGGCAGCCGGAACTGTAACCAAAGGGTCATCCGGAGCAGTACTACAACGTTGCCAAAGCGTCTCCTCATCCAGAAAAGATACCATCCAGCCCACATGTTCATGCAGATGAATGGCAGAGACGGAGCGCCCCGCATGGAACTTGCGGAAAAGGTATTTGTGAGGTTCCTCTACATTCTTCAACTCTACATAGCCCATCTTGATCAGCGTTGCTCTCACCTTCTCGGTATCCTGCGGCTTGTAGAGCAAGTCAAGGTTATCACTCTTGTAGGGAAAAGACGGCGCTAGACCCACGGATTTAATCGCCACATCATTAATGCCCAGAGAGTCTAGCTCCTTCTTCACCAAGCGGTACTCTGCCCTCAGCCCGGCTAGCTCTGCAGCCTCTGCATGACGGGCCGCTTGGAAAAGTGGTTCCTTGACCAAAATTGCCCTGTCACCTTGCTCCGACACGGCTAATAAGGGTACCTTGTTCTTGCGCAAGACCTTCAGAACGGTTTCCACGTCACACGCTGCCCAGGGTATCTCTTGTTGGGGAATCCGCAGCGGGTCAGCTAGATATGCTGCACAAATTTCCTCACTGACCCGCGAGTCGGATGTTCCTTTCGGTGCCAATGAATGAGTCATCAATCAACCACCTTGTGTCCTTGAAGCAGCCTCACTAAAGTCTGGGCAGCAGCCGCCCATGTATAGGACTCAACTAACGTCCTTGTCGCAGTTGGCATGGCTAATACCGCTTCAATCGTATCAACGATTGCTGTCTCCCCACTCCAGTAAAGCAATCCACGTCCCTCTGCGAAGAAATCTGGCAAACCCCCAAAGGGTGTAGTAATGACTGGCAAATTGCAGGACATGGCTTCCAGCACGGAGAGCGGCAACTCAATCGCCGCTGTATCTTCCTTCGCCAGGAAAAGATACACATCGGCTAGGCGATAGATATCTTCTATGCTGGCGACATACGTATCAATAACTGTACCTCCCGCGCTGCGCAAAGCTTCCTTTAGAGACTCATCCTGTTTGGTGCTGGTGCTGGTTACTACTACCGTGTGATAACAACCTGTCATCTGTAACGCCAGAAAACATGCTAGATTGCGTTTGTTCTTCAAATGCCCCACATGGGCCACCACCGTAGCGGCATCAGGAACGCCATACTTGCGGCGGAGCATTGCCTTCTCCGCAGTCGAAGCCGGGCGAAAACGCTGTGTATCCACTGCTGGTGGCAGAAGAGCAGTGCGACATCCCAGTGCATTCATCGCCCTGACTGTCCGCGTAGATTGTGCTAGCACCCAATCGGGAGCTAAATGAGCAATAAGCCATTTTCCCCATGCTGTATGAGGACGCGGCTGCAAGGTAATGAGACTGGTAGGCACTCCGTGCCCATAAAAACGAAGCACCTTGGCTCGGACAAAACTGAACACGGTTCCACAGGCTGTTGGCACATAGATAATCGCCTGTGGTTGAAAACGGCGGACGATAGCACCTAACCTGACATCAAGCAGAAGCCGGTTCACATTGACGTTGTACACTTTACAGTCAGCATCATTGCGCCCGCCGCTAGTGAGAAGCAATACAGTATGTTCAGTGGACAGCGCCCGACTCAAGCTCACGGCCACATTCTTGATACCCTCGTCATAGGGCCGTCGCAGCCGCTCAGAAAACAAGCATATTCTCATGTGCTGCCATCAAAAGGAGGCAGGGTTTGCCCGGCCACAAAATAGTAGAGTTCACGATATTTACATGCTACTTCCTGAAGACGGAAACGTGCTGTCGCCTTTCGCCGTGCCAGATCGCCCATGTAGTGGCGCAAAGCAGCGTCGGTGAGCAGCATGGCCAAACGCTGAGCCATTTTCATAAAATCCCCAGCCTCAACTAAGAATCCAGTCTCCCCATCGTCTACTAAGTCGGGAATGCCACCTACTTTAGTAGCCACAACTGGTTTGCCCGCCGCCATAGCCTCAATAATAGCCATCGGGGCGTTTTCCTGCAGCGAGGGCAGCGCCAAAACCGCACATTCCGCGTACTCTTGAAGTAAAGACCTCATGTCAAGCATGCCCGAAAAAGTCACCACTGCTGCAAGGTTGTGCTCCAGGATATAATCTTTCAGCCTCTGCTCATATCTTGGACTAGTCGTACGGCCAGCCAGGTGTACACTTAATGGAAGAGCAGGTTGCTCGTGACGCATCACGGCCACCGCCTGCAGCAGCGTGAGCAAATCTTTCACCTCGGTAATGCTGCCCACGAACAAGATGCGTCCGGATACCTCCCGCCCTTCCACGGCAAAGAAGTCATCAGACAAAGGATTATCTATACGATGCCACTGTGCCCGTGTTCTGTCTTTGTACTCATCCATTACATAAGGGCTGATCGCAACGAGATGCTGCACCCCTTGCACAGCTCGTCGGGCATAATATAACTCCACAGCAAACCGCATCCGATCAAAAAGATGTTCCCTATAAATGGCGGCTTCACGATGAGTCACACCATGAATGGTATAGATCGTCGGATAACCTGACCGCAGCGCAGCGACGGCATAGTGTGGCGCATGAGCATTGACCACGTCTGGCTGTAAGCGACACAAGGCTTTGGCTACACGTCTAACGGCCATGATGGTATTAGGCACTATCCGTCGCTTGGACATCGCCATATAATGCACCGTCAGATTCCCATCGATCTCTACCCGGTTTTCCGGCACCTCTGAGTGGCAATGAAGGACATGAATATCCAAATCAGGAAAGCGGCGCAGCCCTTGTGCCAGGTGATAAGCCACGCTACGTACCCCACCTGGGATGCGCATGAGATCCACAGGATAGGGCGTAACCAGGGCCACCCTCATGGCTCACTCCATATGTCATATAACTTAATCACTGGCCCGGCAATACCTACGTCGGGCTCAAATACTTTGACCAAACGGCATTCCTCTTCCAATGAAGAATAGAGTCTATAAGAGGATGGCCACTTCCTCTTGCCTTCCTCAGTGAGATATTGATGGTATTTCAAACTGCTCACTACAGCGTACTGAAAACCCTGCGCCCGCAACTCATCGAGAGAGAACACTCGCCCTTCGAAAAAACCCCATACAGGATAGAACTCGATATCGGCCGCGTACTCATCGCTTTTCCACCACTCATGCTGAATATATACAATGTCGTAGGTAGGACCGGTATACCTGTCCAGTGCAGCCAGTTGATAGCGAGCGTATTGCCCATAGGCTACTTGAGTGCTGTCAGAGCGGTGCTCTATATCCTTTGCATTAGCTCGTTCGCCCAGATAACGGACGAGGCTTTCGCGGTTCTGGCGCAATTGCGGCACAGTCCAGAGTACATCCGAGAGGATCTTGGCGCCTGAGGGAATATTGGCCTCAATCCAATCCCGTGCTATGCTGCGGGTATCAGGCCAGGAAAGCCGCTGACTGGTCTGATAAGCACGGGATGCTATTGGCCAGACAAGAATTGCTAACAGAATCAAAGAGACTGGCCACCATTGTTGCCGTGTGGCCATCACCTTGTGCCACAATCTGTCAAGAGCCAATGCAGCTAGAATACTTAGTACAGGCAGAGGTGTGATAATCCAATTGAGCTGATACCGGCCTTGGAAGATAAGCACAATGAGATAAGGTAGGACAAAAGAGGTCAATAGTATGTCTGCAGAACGCCGACGATACAGCGCATACACTAAACCAACCAAGGCAGCGATCATCAGTGGCAGACCTAACCCCTCAATCGTGAGAGCTGTGGCATAATAGGATAGCATCTCAGTGAATTTCAGACCATAGCCCACTTGTATACCTAGTGCAAAAAGAACCACATCTGTCCAAAAAGCCCGAAAATCCAGCACAGTGAAAGGTGAGATTACCAGAAAGGCAATAACGCTCATCAGGCTTCCCCATACTGCATGACCTAAAAGGCGTTTCATTGACCAATGGTTCTGCCTGGCTACCCAAACTACTGCCGCGATCAACGAACAGGCCAGCGACCAAGCAACATAGTACTTCATCACAATTGCCAAGCCAGTTGCTATCCCAGCGAGAGTCAACCGCCGCAAAGTAGGCTCCTCAGTAAAAAGCCATAATGCATATAGCGCTACAAGAACCAAGAAGGAGGTAGGCACATCGCACAGGCCATAATGCGCTTGAAGAACAAGCGCTGGTGAGAGAGCAACGAACAGTGCAGCAATTGGTACCTTTCCTCCATAAGCCCGTACTGAGAGAACATAAGCCATTAGTATAGAAGCTACACCAAAGAAAGCACTGGTCAGGCGAGCTAACAAGTAGAAAGGCGTAGGGTTATTAAAAAATAGAATGGCGAAATCTGATGGGTTGTGAAAACGCCCAGTCAGCAACCCTAACAGGAAATATACTCCATAGAGCGCAGTCAGTATATAGCTTAAGAAGGGCGAGTATGAATAAGAGTACGGGCGCAAAATGCCTGCTCCGAAAGCTAGCGCTTGACGAATGACAAGCCCTTCATCAGGATGATAAAGGCCTGGCAAGCCAAAATCCGCTCCCCATACCCGCAAAGCCAACCCAATCAACAAAACAAGGCTTAGCCAAAGCCAATCTCGTCGCAAATCCCTGCGCCTCATTACGAGCCTATCCCTAGCCAAAATTAGCCTCCTGCTTTTTCGCAAGAATCAACACAACCTCCCTCAGAGGAGGCTAGGTTCCAAAAAGGAGAAAGCGCATGTACCTCAGGAGGTCCTTGCGCAAAGCAACGTTGACCAAACAGCCACTATTACACGAGCGACATACACTTTCCATCATAGCCTTCCGCAGGGCTGCCGCCCTAGCGCTGTAATATAGTTCAGTACAAGAACCATCTACTAGACAGTTTCCTAGGTTGTCTGCAGTCTCACAAAAACGAATATTGCCATAGGCATCCAGGACGAGCGAATCTACGAGGAAGACACAGGGGCTCTGTCTCGCCCGCCCATCCCTGTAGAGGTGGAGCATATCAGACCAGTAGTAGGCCATTGTGTTGGTAAGTGATTTTTCCGCTGCCAATTTCTCCATCAACGCATACAATACTGGACGATCTCTATCATCGAAATCTAGAATCGTACGCTGAGCCAGATTGTCCACATAAGAGTCATGAAAACCAACGAGTTGGAAACCAATAGGAAGGTTGCGTTCCTTGCACCAATCAGCGAAAGCATCCAGTTGATGCAGATTCAAGTGGCAGATAACACAGCCAACGCCCAAATAAAAGTCGTATTGCTCTTGTAGTTTGCGCAGACCGTCAATTGTCTCTACAGTTTTTGCAAAAGCTCCAGGAATATGACGCATGGTATCGTGTGTTTCCGCCAGGCCATCCAAGGATACGGATATGCTCATGCGAACTCCCCGTGCTGTACAACGCTTAGCGATATCCTCACAGGTGGATACTATGCGTTCTGGCCATAGCCCATTAGTAACCAGAGATAGCAAGCGCACAGAAGGCATGCGTCTAAAGCAGACCTCGATGAGATCAGGCAAATCGGTTCTTAAGGTCGGTTCTCCGCCGGAAATCAACAAGCGCTCAACGCTTTTGAACAGTGGATCGGCTAAAATCTGGTCGAATTGCTCTACGCTCAATTCGGGCCTTTTCTCCGCATTCCAAATGTTGCACATCACGCAACGCGAATTGCAGCGGTAAGTAACATCTATTCCCAACTGGCGTAGAGGCAGTGTACGAAAATGACGCAGGATATTGTATTCATAAAAACCGCGTAGCACAGCCGGCCAATTAGCAGTCAGCAACTTCTTGAAAGTGCCCATCAGCGTCCACTACCTAATTATCTCATAATAGACAGCCCTTGTGGCATTAGCCACTACGGTCGGATGGAAGCGTGCCTGAGCCAACTCACGCCCCTTACGCCCCATGCGCGTTCTCAGAGCAGAGTCAGAAAGTAGCCTGGTTAAAGCTTGCGTCCATCTCCCGATATCCCCGTGCTCTACCAATAACCCGCTTTGCTCATCTTCCACCATGCTCTGCATGCCATAGCCTCGTGTAGCGACAACTGGCCGACCTGCAGCCATCGCCTCAGCTACTACTACTGGAGCAGTGTCCTGCTGTGAAGGCAACGCAAAAACCGTGCATCGCGCAAACTCCTGTACCATCTGTTCGACTGTCAAGGAACCTAAAAAACTTACTGCTTTCTCCAGATCCTGCTGGGCAATGAACTCGCGGCAGATCTTCAAATACGCCGGAGCGCTTTCGGTTTCACCAGCCACGCGCAAACAGACCTGCGGGTGAGTTTTCCGTACTTCCGCTAGCACTTGCAGCAAATTCAAGAGCCCTTTTTGGGGAATCACCCGGCCTGCATATAGTATGGTCGCTTCCTCTCCTTGGCAATTCACCGTGAAGAATCTCTCATCTACTGGATTTTCGATCCGGTACAAGCGTCCGTGAAACACTCCCATGCGCATTAGCTTTTGTTCTACATAAGGATTGATGCAAATCAGATTTTTCGCCCTAGCTATAGAGTACCACTCGCAAAAGCGGTCGATGAAGCCCCTTAGATGAGTAGACAAAACAATGCCATGCATAGTAATCACATGAGCATAAGGGGAGTGAACAGCAGCCATAGCGTAAATGCCTGTGCCTTGTGCATGCACGACATCGGGCGCTATCTGCGCAACGGTACGCTGAATATGCAATGCATCTCGCATGTGAAAGGTGAGCCGTCCCAGACGCCTCCGCCTCAAGATGTGCAATGGCAAATGAGAGCCCGTAGCGCACTGCTGTTCTTCAACGCCAGGTTGACAAGTCACCACATGCAACTCCAAATCATCAAAGTCTGCTAGACTACGCGAGAGCGGTACCATGACAGATTCAATCCCACCTACAATGCGTTGTTCATCGAGGGGATACTGACCTAGTATAGCAACGCGCATACTCGCTAAGGCCTTTCTCGCTGTTTTTCTGGCGATGAGCTAAGATGATTCACATAACCTAAGATCATCCCGGTGATACAAAAGAAGACAAGACTAGTAAAAGTACTTATGTAGATGTCAATAAACATTGCCGATACGGTGTAGGCAGCAATAACTGCCCAACCAGATAGTAATAATGCTCGGTCTATCGTACCCTTGCAGGCACGACGCAGCGCGCTTACTATTTCGAGAAACATGGAAACAAAGAGCATCACGTAGGGAATAAAAGAGACGAGTCCCATGGTCGTTAGAACGAGCAAATAAGTATTATGCGGAGTGGGGGGAACAACGGCAATGCTAGACCAGTAACCACCATACTTGATATAGTACTGGGAAAAATTGTCAAATCCCACTCCGAAAAGCAAGTGATCACGAACCATTTTCTGGCCCATTTCTAACATGCGCATTCGCGACCGAATCGAGGTTTCGCCAAACAGCCGCTCGGAAACTACTGCGCTCTTGCTAATTGGTTGCCAGAGCACTAGTACCAAAACAGCAACCATTAGAATGATGGGTAACAGAATCTGCCGATACCTACGTTCAAAGAACATGAGAATAAGTACTGCAACAACCAATGCTAGCCACCCACCGCGATTGTAACAGAAGAAATTGCCAAGCGCCGCCAGAATGGACAAGATACCGTAAAATGCTCTGGAAGATGGAAGAGATGCCCGTATAAACTTGTAGAAAGTCATTGGGAAAATCATCGCCAGCACGGTGGCTATGTAAGCAGGATTGCCAAGAAGGCTAACGATCTTGCGTAGGTGCTGTGTATAGACTGTCTGCCTGCCTATTACATAGAAGAGCGGCTGACCAGTGATGTGTTCATAGAAGACCATAAAGCATAGATAGATGTCAATCACAGCCAAGGCCGCGATAAGCTTGTCCAACGCAATCCCGTCTTCATAAAGATTCTTGGCCAAGATAAAAACCAGAAAAGGAATAACCAACCTGTCGAAAAAGAACTGCATAGTTGCAGAGATGCCCTGCCACGACGCAGGCAAGGAAGGCACTGCCATGATGCAGAACATCAACATGAAGATTTCTACACCTTTGGGAGGACACAACTTCTTTTTCCCAACGGCCATCTTCGCAACCCAAATAAGGAACAAAAAGGCGATCGCTAGCCGACTCAAGCTAAGATCAGGAACTCCCTTGGGCATTTTGATGTTGAGATACCAGAAATTCTGGTATGGTTCCAGAACAATCCACAACAGCAGCCCGTTGAGCAGGTCAATCAGGATAACCAGGATAACCGCGATCACTCCGACTATGCCTACCAGACGCACAGCATTAGTCCAGCTTGGCGAGCAGACTAAACTGCCCAAAAAGAACCCACCAGCTCCGGTCAAGGCTACCAACAGCGTCCCTATGAGCACATGCTTTGCAGCCCGAATTCCTTTCAACGCGTGTTCTTTGTTCATCAACGCTATCCTACTAACACCTCACGATAGACGGCCTGCACACCATCAACGTATTGCTGCAAACTGAACCTTTCACGCACTTTGGCTTGACCCCTCTGGCCCATGGCCTTGGCCAGATCGCGCTGGGTCAAGAGGTAGGTAATAGCGCGGGCTAGAGCAGCAGGATCCCTTGGTGGAACGACAAGACCTTGAACTCCATCTTCGATGATCTCCCGCACTGCACCACCATCTGTGGCCACAACAGGTTTTCCAGCAGCCATGGCTTCGATGAGCACTCGTCCAAAAGGTTCAGGAGAGGTGGATGCCAAAACAACTACATCTAGCGCAGACATAACCAGTGGCACATCCACACGAAACCCACTGAAAATGGTATGGTCCTTCAGGCCCAGTTCATCACACAGTGCTAAGAGCGTATCGCGATACTGTGGCTTATGAGGAGGAGGATCACCAACAATAACACCTTTAGCATTCGGCACAACTTCCCTAACTTGTGCCATGGCTTCTAGAAAAATCTGATGCCCCTTCCAGCTATCTAAGCGCCCTACGATCCCTACCGCCAGATCATCCTGAGCGATGCCGAGGCTCTGGCGACCTTTTGCCGCATCCAGTGCACTGGCGAAAACCGCCACATCAAGACCATTATACACAACACGACCTTTTGAGAAAGGCACTCCTGATTCTACGTAATGTTTCTGCACCGCCTCTGAGATATAGATAAATCTAGTGACCATTTTAGCAAGCCGCTTTTCGAACCAATCCCACTGTTCAAAATCCCGAACATGACACACACAGGGCCGACCTACCAATCTGGCCGCCATTATACCCTCGCGGTCATGACTCATCAGGCTATTCGTGTGCACTAAGTCAACTTCTTTCTCGCTCATAATGCGTTGCAGTGCTCGAGCGCGAGGCCAAAGCCGGCGTACGAACAGAATTCCAAAACCCAAACCATGATATAGGCTTGAGCCCCAGGTGCTCTTTCGTAACCACTGCGCAAACTTCGATTGGCGCACCCCGCTAACCCACTCAGGGCGATGATCTGGCATGTTGTACACATCCCAGACTACTACTTCAGCTCCTAGCGCACGAAACCTGTCCACATATTTATGCGGCGCATAAGTAACAACAACAGGTTCGTAACGCGTCCGGTCCAGACCTTTGAGCAGTTCGTGCAGGCTGACAACAGAGCCTCCAACGTCTGGTGCTGCATCCAGATAAAGCACTCGGTGTTTACGCATTATTGATACCTATACTCATTTGGACTGCCTGCAACAACTGCATCCACCCTTTACAACGGTGATTGGCAAGCAAGTAGTGACAAAAACAACACCAGTAGACTGAGAAAGGCGGCCATACTGCATCAATGAGGTCTACCCGACCGATCTCAAACCAGCGTGCAGGCTGCATCGCATTTTCAATGTCACCTGTCTAGACGCTTTCTTGTTTCACTGACGCACGCAAGGTAGAAATGAACTCCAGGATGAAGGCCAGTATCACCCCAGCGAGGATACTCACTATGCTTCCCACAGCCAACATCTTGGGAGTACGCGATGGCGCCGGGCGATCGGGCATTCGCGCAGGCTCGATAATCTGGATAAAGCTGACATTGTTGGCCTGGCTTTGTTTGAGCCTTGCTTCGTTCTCCTTGTCAGCTAGAAAGTTGTAGTTTGATTGGATACGGGTTACATTTCGCAATAGACTATCATATTCCGTTGTGAACTTTAGCAACTGCTCCAGCTCGGTCTCCAACTGGGCGATAAGACGGTCATACTCTGCCTCACGCGCGAGAATGCTGGCCACAGCAACATCTTGGTTAAATGCCAAAGTCGCGTAATCTATCGTGGTTTTCTTTGGATCGGCTTGAGCTGCCTCCGCTTTGTATTTATCCGCTATAGCCTGAGCCGCCTCGCGCTCTGCGACGAGTTTAGCACGTTCCAGGCGCAAGCTACGCAACTGATCCTGGATAGCAAGAATCTCCCTTGGTAACGAATCCATATTGTGAGCCAGCTTGAACTCAAGAAGAGCATTTTGGGCTGTTGCAAGCGCTTTCTCCTCGTCCGATAACTGTTGCTGGATAAACTGCAGGGCAACAGTAGCAGACTTGGCACGTATTTGCGCATAATACTTGAACGCATTTTCCACATGCGTTGTAGCAATCGCTTCAACCAACATCGGGTTGTCAGCTTCAAAGGTTACGTGCAGAAATTCCTCTTCTCCAGTCACAGTCAATCCTTTCAAAAGTTCCGCAGCAGAAATACCCAGATTGAGATCGGCAATAGTCTGCCAAGCAACATAGGGACTGTGCAAAGCCGCGTCAAATTGAACCTGAACTGCGATAATTTCATCGCGGCTACTTACAGACTGGGTAGCCGAAAACAGCGAAACTTGCTGTGGTTCTGGCGCGATCACTTGCAGCTTCACATAGGCCTGATACACCGGCTTCGCTTTCACTGCATTGAACAGAATAACGGAGTTCGTTACAACAAAAATCAAGGTGATCAACCACCATCGCTTCCCAATAATCCTCAAATAGGTCAAAATCTCAGCAGCCATCATGCCTCCCTTCAAAACATCTCTGCGTCATCGAAGCTGTCGCTCCTGCAGCCGAGCCTCAATAGCGTCCGAAAGTTCGTTCACGCGCTTCTCCCAGGTATGTTGAGCTGCAATGCGCCGTCGCTCCATCCGCAACGCCGGACTATCCTCTTTAAGCGCTGAGTTCATGCTCGTGATGAACTCAGTATCACTTCTTGCAATCTTCACGAATTGAGAAAATCTCTGCGCAGCGGGCACATCCGTTGCAACAACTGGCTTAGCGCACGCCAGGTACTCATACAGCTTCAAAGAGTCAATATTTTTAGTCCATTCATTAATACGATAAGGTAACAAGCACACATCACAGGCAGCAATATAATAAGGAACCTCTTCCACCTTCTTCCGATCCAAGAAGTGTACATTGGGCAATGCCTGCAACACGTTCAAGGCCCAAAGGCTTTCCTCATCTTTGATCGCAATCGGTCCCACCAAAACCAATGACCAATCAAGGCAATTTTGTGCTATTCGAGCTAGCAAACTTAGATCGATCTTTTCATTGATTGCTCCGATGTAGCCAGCAATGGGTCTGGATATACTAGCCATATCGAATGGTATGCGTGTGGGACCCTCCAATACGGAAGCGAAAGCCTCATAATCTGCAGCATTAGAAACCAGAAAAATCCTTTCATTCAACTGTCGCTTACGTTCGAGAAGCGTTGGTGAAGTGACAAACACCAAATCCACTCTGCACGCCAACTGTTGCTCCATCCGCTCCATGACCGGGCGCCAGCTCGCACTGATTCCACTATATCCTGCGTATTCATCTACAATGTGATAGATTACCAGCTTCTCGTTAAAACGTCCGATGAAAACCTCCATATCCGGCATAAACAACCACAGAATGGGTTGCTGAACATGCAAGCGCCTTAGCGTTCGCTGCAGAAGAGCCATGTAGAGAGTCTCCGTAATCGCGTTCAGTGGAAACCGCCCAGCACGCGGCGCCCACAGTGGGGGCTGATACACATAGAGATTCTGCTGCACTTGTTTCAGACATGGCCCTCTCATATCCCTGAGAGCGAGTTCACCGCTCCGCAGGCGACGTAGCACCGGCCTTAACTCGGGCCATGGCTCGATATACAAAACCCTATTGGCGCGAGCTAACCTGGTCATGATTTGATGACGATTGCGCCAAATATCATCCCAAGGCCCTGGCGCAAAACACAAAATATCATGCCCCTCAATCATTACGCACTACTCTCGGGCAACCCAGACCCCATTGTACATACGAACGAAATAGGGAACCAAGGCACGCCATTCATGCTCCCTTGCCCAGGCCAAAGCGCGCTCTCCTGTCTTTTTCATGTCCGCTAGGCGAGCCTGCTGCAATGCATGCAGGAGCCCATCCGCTTTCATCGGATCGTAGAGAATCCCTCGCTCACGAGAAACCAACTCCAGGAACCCTCCAAGAGCTGGGGCTATAACAGGCTTGCCAAAGGAAAAGGCTAGGATGGCTGCTCCTGATGTCGTCACGTCACGGTATGGTAATACACAGACATCACTAGCATTCATGAAATACTGTACATCAGAATCTGGTACATATTCAAACCAGGCGTGAACCTTAGCCTGTCCTTGTATGAGCCGTGTCAACGTCTCCGCATATGCTGCATCATGCACATGGCCAGCCACCACTAATTGGCAAACGCCATCGCGCAATTGGCTAAATGCAGTAATCAAGTCCTCCACGCCCTTATAAGGTCGAATCAACCCCAGAAAAAGGTATACAAATGCTTCTTGATCCAATCCCAGCCGCGCTCTAGCTTCCTCTCTTGTGCACTGATTAGGATAGGCACCAATGTAGCTCCCATGTGGCACCACGTAGGTCTTCTTGCCACTTTTTTCTCGCCATCTCATCACATGTGGATAAGCACGTGCTACATCCAATCTAGCCTGCTCGTCGTGCACATGCAAAGCATCAGCCATGGCGAAGAGGATCGGATTAGCGATACGGCCAAGAAAGGGCATGCGTTGTTCATGGGGATTCAAATTGTGCACAGTATAGACAATTTTGCACCCATTATTTTTGGCTTCAAAAAGCCCCCACAAAACAGCAGCCAACAAGCGGATGCTACGGACGGAACTGGTTGAAGTATACAATAATTCCAGCCAATGCAAATGTAGCACAGCCGGCTTTTCTCGCCAAGAGCGTACCAGACGCGGGGAAAGTCCATCCGCCACTGAGCAAGAAATCCCCACCTCACGCAAAGCCCCTTGCAGAAGCCTTACGTACGGATTCATGCGCACTTTAGAGATCTGAACCACGTGGTAGTTTGGGACCACCCCTCTTGCACGCTCCTGCAGGCTGTCCTGACAATTATGCAGCATTGCCTGTCAATCTTTTCCGAGCTTCCTCTGCATCAACCAACAGGTTCGCTATAAACTGGCGCACTTCTCTATCCAGGATAAGAACAAATAACCCATAAACAATAACCATCAATGCGCCAGCCATCACCAGAGCGATAAAAGCATGTCTTTCAGCCATACGCCCGTACGACCACGTGGCCAATAATGCCGAGAGCACCGAAAGCGCACTTGGCAACCATAATGCCTGTATGTAATCCAAAAGTTTACCGTAGATGAGCTTGTTCGTCAAGACTGCGGAAATAATAAAATCAATGATAGAGACAATAGCAGAAAGCACGCTTACTCCAACAATGCCATAGTACTTGGTGGCTGGATACAAGAAAATACCCATTGTGGCAAGACGCCATAGGGCAATATAGGTTAACCAGTTGGGCTTGCCCCCTGCCTTGAAAATGCTGCCCATATTGACCGCTACAGCACGCAGTAGACCGTAAATGCCCAGTATCTGCAATGGCAAAATCGCGGGGGCCCACCGTCCTCCGTAAAGAGTTTGAATAAAAGGCGCTGCAAAAGCGATCATGCCAACCGATACAGGTATGGATACCAATGAGACATAGTGCAATGTCTTGAAGAAAGCCGCGCGCAAAGCCGCTATATCGCCCTGAATTTTGGAATAAGCAGGGAAAAGCACCTGCCCAATGATACGAGATATTTGCGTAGCAGGTAGGTTCGCTTGATTATAGGCAAAGCCATAATAGCCGAGTTGTTCTTCTCCTAACACCCGTCCGATAAAGGTATTGTCCAAGTTCGTGATAAAGTAAATCAATACGCTGCTGCCTACAATGTGCTTCCCGTAATCAAAAAGCGCTCTTGCTTCCTCCTGGTCAAAACGCAAGCTTGGCCGCCACCAGGGAACAACCATCCATGCCAGCGCAGAGGTCAAAATGGAATCCACAATCCTAGCAATAACCAGGCTCCATACACCAAAGCCCATTAGAGCCAAAGAAATGGATACCACTCCATAGGCCACAGTTGGCACCAAATCAGGAAGCAGTTTTTCACGAAAAGATAGGCTTTTGGCCAGCAATGAGAATTGCACCTGGCCAAGCGCCGAAATAAGGATGTTCACAGAAAGAGCGCGCAACACGAGTTGTAATTCAGGCGAGCGAAAGAAAACGGCTACATAAGGAGCAGAGATAAATGCCAGGATAAAAAGAACTATGGCGATAATAAGCACCGAGATAAACATTGTATCCGCTGCTTTACGGATATCCCCCTTGCGGTAAATCAGTGCTGAAGAGAACCCCATTTCACGAAACATCTGTAAGAAATCGATCGCTATGTAGGCCATCGAAACTAACCCGAACTCCGCAGGGAGCAACATCCTAGCCAGGATGTATCGTGTCAACATCACGAACAAATTGTTGACCACGGTGGATATGCTAACCCAGAAAACGCCAGCCGTAGCCTGTCGTCTAAGCGTCACGAGAGTTATCCTCCCTTCGGCACAAAACGACAAAGTCCCTGGCAAACAGCGAGGGCCAGCGATGCGCCAGCCAGGAATACGTACGGCGCATATACCGTGACCTGACCAGCGCTGGATAGAACTCTTTCGCCCAGAGGCTGGGGCTTCCGTCTATTTCCAAAATGCGCAAACCGCGCTGATGGCATAGTTTCTTTACTTCAGAGACGGTGAAGAAACGCAGGTGCAGCATATCAGTGGGTGAGTTCTCCACGTAGGGGAAACGGCCTGTAATGATCCACCAGCGGCATATCCAATGAGCGATGTTAGGCAAACAAACGATGAACTTACCCCCTGGTTTCAAGACACGCACGCATTCGTCAAAGGATCTCTCAGGGAAAAAGCGGTGCTCAATCATCGAATTCGACACCACCGTGTCAAAGGAAGCATCGGCAAATGGCAAAGGCTCTGTATCCACATCCACTTGGTAAGCCTCTATACCCTTAGCGCGCGCTCGCTCGACTGCGACAATAGACAAATCTGTACCTGTCACCCGGGCCCCGCGCTGCTGCATTAACTTGGCCAACACGCCAGGGCCGCAATCCACTTCCAATACGTTCTCGCCAGAAGACACACGACTGGCAATCAAATTCAGGCGTTCCATGTCGAACGTATCATCAGCCTGTCGCCAATATGCATCGTAAAACTCGACCAGATTCATCCCTTCTCCTGCACCGTCTGTCGTTCGCTCCGCTCAGGCTGACGTCGTCGCCAGAAACGGCTAACGCCCCTCTTGATACGCCCAAGCAGCTGCAATGCCGCATGAGCTTTTCCCACATCTCCAAAGAATATCCGCCGTAACACTTGATAAACGCGGTACTTGCGCGGATTTTCCCTTTTCAGGCGTAATTCATCCTTGAGTTGCTGAAACCGATCATAGCCCCGCTCCAACTCCTCAGGGGTCAAAGTGGGCAAGCGGAGAATGCTTCTACGCTCGTAGTAACTAGGCAATGATTCACCCTCTATCAGATACCCTTCGCGCACCGCCAAATCATAGAGTTCAGTCATAGGGTAAGGATAAAAAACTGAGAATTGTAAATCTGCGGGCTGCAATTCGCGGTTCAGGTCAACAGTCTCCTGAATCATCTCCGCTGTTTCTCCTGGTATACCAAGCATGTTGCATGTGTACACATCCAAACCATGCCGGCGTGCCAGGGCGAAGGCATGCCGAATCTCATCGTTGGACATGCGTCGCTTGAGTATTTCAGCGCGCAGCTTTTCATTGCCCGATTCGATGCCGATACGCACTCCACGACATCCGGCACGAGCTAATGCTGCTACTATTTCTTCATCGTTAATGCGTTCGACTCGCGTGTTAATCCAGAATGGAAGGTCAAATTCCCTTTCATACTTCCGGCAGAATTGCAATGTCCAGTTCCGATCGAGGGTAAAGACATCATCCTGGAAATTCAGCGTTTTGACCCTGTAGCGACCAGTTAAGAAGCGTATTTCAGAGAGCACATTGTCCACGCTCCGGAACCGGACATACCTGCCCAGTCCTTTGAATTTCTCGCGAAGGATGGGGTTGCAGCAATAAGAACATCCATATGGACAACCTCGTCCGGCCATCATATCCACCCATCCATCGTTAGCTGCCAGAATCTGCTCAAAATCGAACAGTTCTCGATCGGCGAAGGGCAGCTCATCCAGATTGGCCAGCAACGGTCGCAAGGGATTCTTAACCAAAGCCCCATCTCGGCGCAGCCAAAGGTTAGGAATATTCGTTATCTCTCGCCCTTCTTGTAGAGCTGTCACTAGATCGAGCAAAGGGTACTCGCCTTCGCCGATGCAAACCAGGTCAAAATTCGAGTTAGCAAGCACATCCTCTGGCACAAGTGTGGGATGGGGTCCGCCAGCTATGCATAGCATCTCTGGCAAGGATTCCTTGATCCAGCGGGCGCATTTTTCCACGTAAGGAAATTGATGGGTAGTGGCAGAAAAAGCAATAATATCTGGCGCTATAGCAGCGACTTGCTGCAGAAACTCACCTTTCACAGGCTCAGCCAAGAGGTAGATCAAAGCAGTTTGATGACCTGCCTGCTTCAATACACTGGAAAGATAGCCCAGGCCATGGTAATATTTGCGGGCACCATACCGTGCCACACCGCCAACATCTGAATAGACCAAACAAACTTTCATTTTATCTTCTTCCAGCACGAATCATCGCCATGGTCAAGCCCGTGCTCGATGAGCAAGGTCAATGAGGCATTACTGGCCACATAATCCAAAGTTTCCTCTCAACAGCACAAAATCAAGCATATTGACCATGCCATCTTGGTTGAAATCAGCACGAAGATCGGAGCTGCTGTTAAATGTAACCCTTAGGATAATAAAATCGTGCATATTGACACAATCGTCGTCATTAGCATCGCCTTCCCTGAGAGTGCCGAAATCAACTACATTCAGGCCAGTATTTAAGATCACCCCCCTTACAACGTTAGATAGGGTATGACTGCCTTTCACTCGGATATCGTAAATTCCTGGCACCAAATTAGAGAGGGTGAAATTCCCCCACTGATCTGTGAGAACCTGATAACGATTGCTACCGACCATCACACTCAGTTGAGTAATCCAGCTTGGATCAGGTGCAGGTTTAGTCGGACGTTGCAAAGAGACTTTTCCCTGAAGGATACAGGTCAATGTAGCAGTAGGAGTTGGAGTTGGTGTCGGCGTAGCCGTACTAGTCGGCATAGGTGTAGGCAATGCGTAAATAATCCGCAACTCAGGCCTGCGGCTTGCATCTGACGCCTCGGATGAAGCAAATCGATAGTGTTCCGATCCAGAGCCACCGCCACGCGGGCCAGAAATCAATAGGCCCTCGTTGGGTAGGGTCCCTGTTAGCCAGTTTTGGACTGTTGTTTTCACATTAAACACATAAGGACCACTCGCTCGCACACCCGCGGCTACAGCCGCTGGCGTGGGATTGTAGTCTATATCTGCAGCGCCTGCTCCAGGAACAGCCCAAGGTACACCCTGCGCAGCCTGATTCCAGGTAGCTTCTGTATCTACCCAAGGCACAAGCAAGGGGTAAAGGCTAACCTCAAGACTGTTGGAAAGGGTATTGCCAAGATACAGAGTCAAAAGCGCCTGCTTGATAATGGCACCCTGCGGAATGCCACTCAGATTAAACTTCAATAATCCCAATAAGCTTCCACCGTTGTTGACCTTTAGCTCTGGACTGGCCGCATAGTTAGCAGTGGGTTGATACTGATAGATGTAAGTATCTGTTGTGCCCATATAAGCAGTTCCCTGCTGCAAAATCGTGTGGTAAAACTCAAGCGAGGTGAAGGGGTAGATCAAGTATTGGTGATGCACCTTACCCAAGCGATCCCTCGGCAATGAGACAAGCAGATAACCATCCACCGGCGACACGTTTCGCGCCTCGAAATCCCCCGTGGCTACATTATAATCCTCAACTGTATAGGTAGCATAGGGATCGAAGCCAATGGCCATCAGGTTAAAGGCAACATCCAAAGGCAAATTACCATCTTGGAAAGCACGCCCATCCCAGATAGTAGCCGAAATCACGCGTGTAGCTGCATCGTAGCTAGCTACAACATTGCTAAAGCCTTCTGCCCAGTTGCCATTCCAATCCTTTTGCTGCATACGCACCCAATAATAGTCCTTGCTCTCGTCCGCCCTAATCATAATATCCGTAGGATTGGCATTCAAAGTAAAGTTAGCCATAAAACCCAGGTCATCGAAATCCGGCAACCAATCTACGTGGTCATCATCATGCCAAATGAACTGTTTATGATACTCCTCTGGCACGAAAAAGCTTCGCATATGCTGATAAAAATCCCACGATTGTGCAAAGGGGACCCTCGTATCATTTCGACCATGAACAACAGCCAAAGCCACGTGTTTCAAATTCTGAGCCATCGCTCTGGCAGAGCGCCGCATCCACTCCATTGGACACATACCAGGGCCTGAAAATGGGCATCCAATATCTGCGATAAGCGAAGGCTGCACTGACGGCCTTTGCTCTGCCCATTCTTTAAGATCAGTTGGGCCAGCCCAATCAACCACTGCGGCAATTCTGTGCGGGTATTTGGCTGCTACTGTGGCTACTATGCCTCCACCCACGGAGAAACCGCTTAAATAGATCCGAGTAGGGTCTATATTCAAACTAGAATCTGTTAGCAGATAGTCAATGGCATCTATGATATCATGTTGTACCGGTAGCGAAGCGGTGCGTCCTCCCTCATTGCCCGTAGCAGAACGAATGTCGGGAGCAAGTAGCAGCCACTCCCGAGCATTGGCACGCTCGGCATAGCGGTAGAGAGCTTCCCATCTGCCTTCACCAATACCGCCCACAGACACCAATAGCGGCATGGGACGACCAGGGTTGTGCATGATAGGCACCTGATAAAGGGCGCGGCGCGTACTCCCATCATATGTACTAGTGAACACGAGATCGCGAATGACTACTCCTGTCAAATTGCCCTCGATGATCAGCCTTGCGCTATAGGCCATCCAAGCATCGGTCACATCTGCATCATTGGTGATGCTAATATAGTTCCACCCGCTCAGCACTATATTCGGATTGCTTAAAGTGTAGGTCACGGCCTGTCCACTACTATAACAAATGCACGTACTGTACACATCATCAGCAACTTTGACTGCTGGTTGACCGTTGAGATAGACTGTGTGATGCACTCCTGGCCTGACCCCGCACGACGGGAGAACCAGACGAGCAGTTGAGATAGCCCCCTCCCAGAGGAGCAACATCCGCGATTCGGCCTTCTGCACGGTGCGCCCAACCAGGTCAGGCACGATCTCCATACAACCGGACGCAGTCGAGGTCAATACTGTGGGAACAAAAAGCTGAGTCGGTGTCTGTGTTGGAGTAACAGTGGACGTTGGTGTTGCCGTTCTAGTGGGTGTGGACGTTGACGCTCCGGGTGTGGGCGTTGTCGTAGGAGTAGAGGTCGCTGTAGGAATCGGTGTACTAGTTGGCGTAGGCAGTGGCTCCATGTACCAGATTTCCAGCAGAGGTCGTTTGCTGACGTCAGCATATTCTGCCGATGCCAAAGGATAACTGTCTGTTGTATAAGACCCGCTCCCAATCAAAAACAAACCATGATTGCTGTTAGGTTCAGCCAGCCAGTGTTCCACTAGGGACTTGAGATGAAAAGTATACGCTCCCGTCAGCCGCACGTTTTGCACAGTATACGTAGCTGAGGAAGCGCGATCGCCAGCACCATCCCCGCCTGCAACAGTCCATTGCTGAGTTGGATTTGACCACTGCCAACTTGCCCTGTCATCCGCCCACGGTCGTAGGGCTTCATATGCACCAACATTGATGCCTGTTCCTCTGTTCTCTACCAGATGCACCGTCAACTTGGCAGCTTTGATCTCCATACCAGCAGGCACAGAGCTCAAATCAAATTTGAGCAGCGCTTTGCGGCGTGCATCATAAGCGAGAAGCAATGTGGGTGAAGAGCCGTGAGGCTCCTCTGGTCCCTCGCTTGGCCACGAGGTAATGTAAGTGTCCTGTGTCCCTGTATAACCATCTACCCCCTGCTGCAAGCGCAGAAGCCGCAATTGCCTGCTCCCAGCTGGGTAGATTACGTACTGACGAATCACATATCCCAGTGCGTTCCGCGGCACTGTCAAAATCAACTTGCCCGCAACAGGCATAACCGCTGTACGAAAAGAAAATTCCCCTGTTTGCTCATCATATTCCTCGATATCGTATACAGAGGTTGTGTTCAGACCCATCTTCGACAAATCGAGTGTGACGGTAAGCGGCTTGCCTTCAGAAAAATCGCCCTCCTTTACACTCACCCAAATAGTGCTGGTATTGGGGTCATATCTGGCATCCATTTCCACCCAACCGCGCCAAGCAGTGGATGAGACGCCTAGTTTATCCACTCGAAGCCAGTAGTAATTCTTGCCTTCATCTGTAATGAGCTTTAGCTCACGCGGATTCTCCACTAGCGTATGCTGGGCCAGGAAGTGCAAGTCCGTTTCACTCACACCAGCAAGATCAGGCGTATGCCCTCCCGAATGCTGATGAAACTCCTTAAATGTAAGCGCCGGATCATAGAACAGTGGCATAACTTCGTTGTAGAGTTTAGATGAATGGGTAGAGCGTACCCGGTCATCTGCTGTACCGTGCACGATGCGCATCGCCACATATTGCAGATTGCGCGCCAACAAACGACTGGAACGACGTGCGTACTCAAAATTCCCATAGGGAGTCCCATTGAGTTCGCGTTCTAATACCACAGCGAGATCCCCACGCTCCTGATACCACTCTGCATAGCTCGTCACACCCGCGTAATCAATTACTCCTGCAAAGACATCCGGGTACTTCGCTGCTACAGTGGCTGCAATACCTCCACCAGTTGAAAAGCCCGCGATATAGACCCGCGTTCGGTCCACGTTGTAATGAGTCTGTACATACTGCAATAGTCTGATAATGTCTTGCTGAACGGCCAGAGAAGGCGTTCTGGCTGGTGTAGCCGAAGTGCTGTTCCAACCCTTGCGCATGTCCAGCGAAGCTAACAACCAACCCATCTCATTGGCCCGCGCAGCGTACCGGATTAGACCATGATCTTTATCCTCCCCTGTACCAGGCACTGAGATAAGCAATGGCGTAGCCACACTGGGATTGTAACCAATAGGGATTTGTATTGCTCCCCTTATCAGTGACCCATCATAGTCATAAGCAAAATCGAAATAAGACCGCGTCGCGCCAGTGATGTCACCGCTGAGGATGATATGCGCCCCATAAGCCTTGAAACTGTCCCAGGGATTCGCCTCATTGGTAACCGTGATAAAGTTCATATAGCTTGGCCCAGAATTGATCCAACTTGGGTCTATCTCAAACCGAGCCTGATACCCACGACGTTGCTCTTCATTGCATTCACAGTTTTCAGTCGAAGTGATCGGGGCTGTGCCAACAAGCTTGCCATTGAGATAGATAGGGTGTGGACTGTCGCTGTTGCAGATGGTCAATCGCAATTCCGCTGTCCAGGGGGTACCCTGCCAGATTAGCAGCATCATCTCCGCGTTCGACACGGGTTGCTCCGAATTAGCCTTTAGACACTGATCAAACTGCCAATCGGCTAGCGTTGAGGTAAGGACTGTTGGTGGAAAAGGCGTAGGTGTTTTGGTGGGAGTTCGCGTTGGTGTAGGAGTGGCCAGTGGCGGCGCACCCTCGTATGTCACTACCAATTGGGGGCGATAATGAGGAGTGAGGTTGTCAGAACTAGCAAATTTATAGGTCACGTTCGCTACAACAGTAGCCCCCTGCAGCAGGAATCCATAATTCGCTGCCGGGTTATCCACCCATGCTTGTACTGCGCTCGTCAGATCCAGCACAACAATATCTCCAGCAGGGTTGTTCACCTCGGTCTGATAAAATGGCCCTTCAGAGCGTGAACTTCCCTCGCATCCGCCCCCACCCCACCAACTTACTCCTTGCGAGGCGTTGTTCCAGGTCACTTGAGACTCCATCCAAGGTTGCAACACATGGTAGCATTGCAAGCGTATAGGATAAGAAGCTGTCCGGTTGCTCACACGGATAGTCAACGTCGCCGAGAGCACTCGTACACCCTCGGGAATATGCTGCGTCAAGTCAAATTTCATCAGAGCACGCTGCCAACCATCGCTTCTGACCCACAAGTCGCCACTGGCTCCTTGATTTTCGGTCGCAGAAAAGTAGTTGAGAAAGGCGTCAGCAGCACCGCGGTATCCAGCAGGCGAAACATTGGTCTGAAAAGTAACGCTATACACTCCTTGCTGGGCGTGGGCTGGCAAGACAGCCACCGTTGCTATCTGGCTCCCGATATTCCAAGATACAGTCAGCCACAGGCCAATGGCCAAAGCCAAAGCAATGACGAAAATAACAGAGATTCTGGTCATGATGCTTCTCCTAATAGATAGCTATGCTTGCAACACTCTAAATAAATAGACGTATGACATACGTTCCACTCTACTGTGTGGGCAATGATTAGTCAAGGGTGGATTGTTCCTTCACAGAGAGGAATCGCACTGCTTACGGGCATATACTGCAATTTTCGTGAAAGGGTTGATGTTGATGCGGATCTTGTCCAGACCCAGCTTGTACACGAGGCGAGTTGCTGTATTCGTCAAAATTCCATCCCAGGTATAGTACTTTAGCCGCTGCATTGCTGGACCCAAATAGAAGACCTTGTCAGCACTTTCTATCTTCAGCACCTCAAAACCGGCTCTACGCAACATCTCGGTCATCGTGCGCCGAGAAAAGAAGTAGATGTGTTCGCGCACCCGGCGTACCTCCTCCCAACGCTTGCCCAATAAGCGTGCTATCGGACTGCTGCAATCTGGTGTGATCAAGGAAAGCAACCCACCCTTACGCAGAATACGCCAAACCTCCCGTAAATCACCCATTGGGTCTGCTACGTGCTCGATAACATCCCACATGGTTACCACATCAAACGTTTCTGCAGCAAAATGTAACTCTCTAAGTGAGCCTTCGTGCACATCTAATCCAAACCTGTCGCGCGCATACTGTGCAGCGAATGTGGATACCTCGCTGCCGACTACTTCCCAGCCCCTGGTTCGCGCAAGATCCAAGAAAAACCCAGTCGCACAGCCGATATCCAACAGTTTGCCTTTGTTCGCAAATCGTTCAATGGTTTTCAAGCGTTTGGCGAAGGTAATCCTGATGTTCTCCTCATCGGCAATATAGTCATCATAACCAAAGAAAGCCAGGCCATTTTTGATGCCATCGTGAACATAATACTCTGCGGTATAGAGTTCCTGAAGGAAGCCTTCCTGGTAGCGTGGATTGACATAGACCAAACCACACTGCCGGCAGCGGACAATGTGAAAATCATCGATCTCCGCTACAGGCTCAGTATCGTCAGCACCGCAAAGATTGCAACGAACGCTTTCCAGCATGTCATCCTCTTTCCCGCCCATTCTAACAACCCAAAATGAAAAACTTATGAAAAGTTCAAAGGGCAGATATTACAAATCTTTCACGCCTCGCCACGCCAGCGGATGACACGCGCTGGCACACCTACCGCGATAGCATATTCAGGGATGTCTTTGGTGACCACCGCACCAGCTCCAATCACAGCCCCTTTGCCAATGCGCACGCCCTCCAGCACCTTGACTCCCAACCCAAGCCACACATCGTCTTCCAACACAATATCGCCTGCACTGCGGATACCCTGTGCATTGATAGGCCTATACCGGTCTTCAAAGTTATGCTCATAGGGGCTGAAAGCACAATGAGGGGCGATCTGTACATTGTGACCAATAATGACGCTCTTCAGAAAGCCTTTGATATTGCATGATGCCTGAATATGCGTATTATCTCCGATCATCACGCTTCCTCCCATTCCGATTTCGATGATCGTGTCTCGGTATATATGCACTCGATCGCCCAGGCGAACCTCACCCCCATTATGGTGAGAGTAAATGGTTACTCTCTCGTCTATGAAACAATTACGCCCAACTCGTAAATGAGGGCATTTTATCTGGGCATGAGGCGAAATATAAGGTCTGGAGGTCACTTGTGCCAGTATACGTCGATCTTTGTAAGGCCCAACTAAGGCTTCGGCAAGCCGCACGGTCAACCATCCCAAAACGGGTACTGCCGATACTCCCATCAGAATAGCCAAGACCTTTTTTCGCATATATCCAGCCCACTTACTAATCCTCTGCATGATCTCACTCCCCTGAGGCAAACTCTGAAATATCAACTCATGTCCGGACATACCCATTGTCTCTAAACCAGGCAATAGCCTCTGCAAATGCCACCGGCAGCGGTGTCTGGGGCAATCCCAATTCACGAATAGCCTTCGATGGGTCACAAGTCAGTGATCTTGGCCTGAAACTGGGTGCTTTATCAGATGACCTGCCTCGCATGGCAGACAAAATGGAGAGCGGGTGTTTGGTTATGCGAGGGCGTTTGACTCCTGATACCTGTTCCATTAAAGCCAAAAATTCTGACAATTGCAGGTTACCGTCCTTATGACCAAGGATATACCTCTCACCCACACGACCCCTTTCTGCTGCCAACACTTCACCCTCTGCAACATCGTGAACTGAGATAAAATTTATCCCTCCTGGCACAAAGGAAGGAGGCTTGCCATTGAGATAATCCAGGACACGTTGACCTGTGCTGCTTGGCTTGATATCCCGTGGGCCTACCGGTGCACAAGGGTTTACCACAACCACAGGCAAGCCTTGTTTGCACATTGCAAGCGCTGCAACCTCGGCGAGGTATTTAGATTTGACATAGTGACTAGCGCTATCCCATAGATTGAAGGGCGTCTCTTCAGTCGCTAGAGTACCATCCTCGGGTTGCCCAATTGTCCCGATAGTACTGGTATGCACGACGCGCTGTACCCCTGCCTTCAGTGCAGCACGCATTACCGCCTTCGTCCCGCGCACGTTCACCTCGTACATCATCTGGCTATCGGCTTCATCCGTACTGTAATAGGCGGCGATATGGTAAACGACATTGCAACCTTGTAAAGCCCGTGCCAGGGCCTCTTCATGTAATAGATCGCCATAAGAAATTTCCAAATCAAGGCCAGCAATATTGCGTAGGTCACTGCTTCGCCGAGCCAGCACTCTGACTTCAACGCCCCTGCGCAGCAAACTACGCACTACGGCAGAACCCACGAAACCAGTCGCTCCAGTCACAAATGCCTTCATACTAATTCCCCGCTCAGGCTCATGGTAGCCGGTATAAGAATATCGAATAGCCTATCTTGGCCACAGGCGTATACCGTCGCAACCAACTAAATTGATCCACATCTTCCAGATAGCTCCCTTGTAGATACGTGGCGCTAATAGCATAGACTGGAGTAGTTTCTATTTCCAAGTCCTCTGGCTTATTTGTAGGCAATGGCTGCGCTTGAATGCCGTAATAATCGGGATGTGCACTGCCAAAATAGGCCAGATGCACTATATCTAGGTCATTTTGGGCCATATATGTTTTCAAGTTTTTCAAATCTTGCCCCCAATCCAAATCAGCACCCACAAGATATTTATACCCATTCCCAGAGCCGCCCACAAACTCGTTGAAATAGGCTAAACAATGGGGATAGATAGAAGCAGTACCAATAGCATACCATAGACAAAGCACAGCCAGAATGAGCTGTCCTAGATGCCCCAAGTTCCATGTTACGATTTTGCTCACAATAACGAAGGCAAAAGGCAAAATCGGTAGGATGTGTCGATAGTTAAGGTTCAATGAGCTGAAAATAACTCCTGCCAGGAAGAAAACTGTGATAGGCAAATACAAGATGAACTCTTCATGCGCACTATGCTTGCCACGCAGAGTCAAATACGTGGCTGCAGCCAAAAGAATTAACGTAGGAATTGGTGTCTTGATGGCAAAGGCAACAAGTATGTGGTACCATGGGCCTTTGCTGAAATGCCTGCCCATTAGGAAGACTGGCGCAGCACGTTCCAGACGACGCAGTATCGAGCGTAAGCCTCGGGCATACGTAGCAAAAGGCATCACCCAGTCCTTGATACTTCCTTGTCCGCCCGAAGAATTGAGCGCCTGTTGCGCCAAATTCCATACCGATTTGAAGGATTGCAGCGGCACCGTTTCAAAACGGTAGCTTGCCCATAGTGAGAAAAAGGCCAAACTGCTTAAAATGAGTAAAGTAACACAAAAGGAGCGGGTTGCTCGGCCCAAACCTCGGTGGGCACTATGCCCTTGCCGAGTCCTCCAACCGTGCGAGATCCTATTACGACAAGCCTCGATCAGCAGCATAACACAGAAAACCGGTAAAAGAAGCAATGCCGAGAACTTTGCCGCCTGTGCTAACCCTAGCAATAACCCTGCTGCTGCTAGATCTACGCTTCGGTGCCGGCGAAGAAAGCGCCATAAGAAATACGTAGCAATGAAAATGAAACAAGCTGCCCCTAGATCATTCGTGGCCAACTGAGAATGCGCCAGGATATTGGGATCCAAAACATAAAAAAACAATGCCAGCAGCCCCGCGGATACGCCCCACAGCTCTCTCGCCCAAAGAAAAACAGCATAGCCAAGTAGAACAGACAAAAAGATAATCGCCAGACGTCCGCTATTGATCACCGCCTCAGCATCATTGTAAACCCAGACAAACATGTCGGCGAACTCAGTGAGGGAGAACCTGTGCACAGGATGAGGGGGAGGTATTATAATGCCTTTATGAAAGAGCACTGGCAAAGCAGAGAGCATATCTACAAGCGGGGGAGATTCATCGAGATCGAGCTTGCCAGTTATGAGATAGCGATAACCACGAGCGATATGTGCTGGCTCATCCAAGGTAGGTGAATTGACTTGAATGCCAAGCAAGCACAAAGCAACCAAAGTTCCCAAAAGAGCAAAGACTATCCAGTTCTTGACCCGATCAAGGCAGTCCGTGGTTGGGTTCATTGGCAAGTCTGGTCTCCGACTCGAGAAGAGGGATAGATTCGATACTGATGGCGTTCTTCGCCCAAATGCTCGCGAGGCAAAGAGATGGTCAAACGTCCTTCCACGGGCAAGATGTCTTGCTTACACCACACTTTGCCCGAGGCAATGTGGTGATCTTCAATGGTATATGCAGTAGAGGGGTCAAATCCCATCGCGACTAGATCAAAAGTGACATCAATCGGTAAGGTGCCATCCTCAAAAACGCGCTCATCCCACACTGTGGCCGAGATCACCCGTGTGGCTAAGTCGTAGTCGGCCACTACGTTACTAAAGCCCTCAATGTGCTTGCCATTCCAATCCCTCTGCTCGACATGCACCCAATAGTAGCTTTTGCTCTCATCGGTTCTGATCATGACATCTCTGGGATTGGTATTCACGGTGAACTGGGCCAAAAAATCTAATCCGTCAAAATTGGGCAATGAATCAACATGACCGCCATCATGCCAAACAGCCAATTTGTTGTGCGCAATCGGATCATAGAATGCAGCCATTCGGTCATAGAACTCCCTAGACTGAGCAAATGGCACCCGGTCATCGGCACGGCCATGAACAATAGCCATCGGCACATGCTTCAGGTTCATCACCAACTCCCATGCAGCTCGACGCCTCCATTCGAACGGACAGGCCGACGTGTTTCCTTGCGGCGGGCATCCAAAGTCATAGGTCACCAAGCCAAAATATAACTGGGGGCGCTGTTCGATCCACTGTAACAGGTTAGTCGGTCCTTTCCAAGCTACAACCGCTGCAAAGACATCAGGATATTTCGCTGCCACCGTTGCCGCTACACCACCACCTGTAGAAAAACCACTCATGTAGATGCGGTTGACATCCACCTCATAATGACGGATCATGTAATAGATGGCATCCATGATGTCATGCTGAGTAGCAAGAGAGGCGGTCCGACCAAGCGATTCCTTATTAACTTGCCGGATATCGGGTGCCATCAATAGCCAACCTCTAACGTTAGCTCGATGTGCAAAGCGGGAAAGGGCATCCCATTTGTCCTCAAGAGTCCCACCAATGGATACCAACAATGGCACACGCGTACCTGGAGTGTGGCCAATCGGTATCTGGTACACGGTATAGCGCGTACTGCCATCATAACTGCTGGTAAAAGCAAATTCCGCAATAATTGCCTGGGATAGATTACCCTTGATTATCAACTGCAGATTGTGAGCCATCCAACTATCTGTGATATCTGCGTCATTGGTGACACTAATGTGATTCCAGCCATTGACAACGATGGAGGGATCGGGCAATGTGTAGGTTACAAGCCGACCATTTCCGTTGCACATGCAGGTATGAAATGCGTCATCTTGAGCCTGAGCTACCGGTTCTCCATTCAGGTAAATCGTGTGTGCTTTGCCTGACTTGACTCCGCAGGAGGTTAGCACTAGATGAGCAACTTCCGGTGTACCCTCGTAGAAAAGCAGAACCTTCCCTTCTGCTGACTGAACTTTTCTGCGGTCAGCTGTAACGATCGCGCACTCCTTGCCCACAGTAGAGGCAACCACCGTCCAGCCTGGCTCTTCTACATCGCTGAGCAAATCGTTGGCCAATTGATCGTTTGCAGCCTCTTCAATCGAGCATTTGCTTAGTGTAAACCAAGCAAATAGCGCCAATAGCAGGAGAATAGGGAGGAAACGGAGTCCTTGCAATAGGACAACTGGCCTGTCATTCATAGCTGGTTCAGGACTCGACGCCATCGGCTTCATCACCTGCGTAGGGTGCGTCTCAGCCAACGCTTGCCACGTACCAACAAAGTGAGACCTGGCTGGTCACGCACAAGCGCTGCTTGTGCCTGACGCAAAATTGCCAACTGTGCTTCATCATTTTTATCTGGCTCACCTTCCAGGTCGATGCCTGGGTATCTCTCGAAAACTTTCACGTTCAATGCAGCAGGTCTGAGTTGCTCGATAAAATGGCGCGTATGCTGCGCCATCGATATGTCCTGGCCGGGCAGGCCAGCCATGACAAACAATCGGCATGGCAATTCAATCTCTCTGCATACCCTTACCACTTCCGCAATATGGCTGAGATACGCCGTGGCTTCTTCTGCCGAGCTCACTCTACGCAACTGTTGCAACAACAGCGCATTCGTCGTCTCTAGTCCGATCTTCACCCATTGACAGCCAGCACGCTGCATGAGACGAAGCAAATCTGCATCAAAGTGCTCCGGCCTGGATTCACATTCCCAGTTCAGACGTAGATCAAGCCTCAGCATTCCTTCACAGATGGCTACTACTCTCTCGCGGTCATGAGCAAACACTGGGTCGCGAAAGATCAGCCTAACAGGATGAAAACGCCTGCTCAGCCAGTCTAGTTCTGTCAGGACATTCTCTACCGAACGGGGGCGAAAACGGTGTCCCTGGGCTGCTGCATAAGGGCAATAGGCACAACGGTCCGGGCAGCCACGGCTGCTCAATACGGTCAGGAATCTGTACTTTTCATAGGGCAATAGATCCCAGGCTGGAAAAGGTAGTGCATCCAGATTTTGCACAAAGCCCAAGGCATCGCAGCAAGAGGCCCCAACGCTTTCTGCTGTCAACATTCGGGGAATGTGTGATTCTACGTGGGTCCTTAGATGCTGCAACGCTGCCACGAAAAATCCTTCCGCCTCACCCACGAGGACGATATCTACAGGTACTAGGCTCAGCATCTCCTCGGCAACAAAGCGCACCGCAGGACCAAAAGCGATCAGTATAGCCGCAGTCTGTTTGCGCAATGCACGAATAAAAGCGAGGTCATTATCTAAGCTAGCATAAGCGACAAAAATGCCAATTACATCCGCCTGCATTGCATGCGCAGCCAATTCCTCCACCACGGCATCAAAAGCCTGTACCGTATAGCCAGCATCGCGCAGGCTCGCGGCTACTGTTGCCAATGTTTGTGGAGGATAGAAGAAGGCATCGGGGTAGGGATATACGACTCCCATACCCGCAGCACCCTCGCGATTGGCTACTGTACCAGGAGCACTTGGTGGATTAATCAGATTTACTTTATACAACGCAGTTCTCCTTGTGGTTTGCGTTCAATATAGTACCTCGTAGATAATTGTTTTGCCCCTGGGATCATGAGCCGTGTACACATGCCGTAACCCGGAGGGCGGCGCATCCTCGTTCAATAATAGCTGAAGTTGGGGCCGGATGACTGTAACCTCTCGCTCGTCCACAATCAGGTACTTTGCACCTCGTTTGCGTACATAAGCAATGAATCGCGAGTAATCCTCGTGCGGCGTAGCAGCCCAACGTCGCTCTGCATAGAAAGGTACCTCGGTATCACGAGACATGATGAGCGCATCAGGAGGAGAATTAGCTCTCAGCCAAAGTCCAGCCTCACGCCGGCTGGGATTCATCCCAGCCAATCCATCACGCACAACGAGAGGCTGCAGAATAAGAAAATAGAGCACAACCAGAACACATACTAGTACAGAAAAACTCGCGACCAGGTTAAGGGATAAACTGTCAGATCGTAAACCCACCCAAGTACGCTGTAACCAATCCGCCAGCGCGTCAATTCCTTTTGCTACCCACAACAATAAAATCGGCAACATTGGTGCAAAATAGCGTAATTCAATGTGAAAGGGTAGAAAGATAAATACAGGCAATACAACGGCAACGAGGAACAATTCCTTCACTGCCCGCTCCTTGCTCCAAGTTTGGCCAAACCACCCTAGGCTGAGGAAGATTAGCAGATAGAAGGGGAAAACCTGCCTGGCAAACAAAATCCCTTCTAATGTATTCACATTCCGCCACACCCTGCGCACGAAGCCTCGCGGATCGGCTTTGATGTAATCTAAAATGTCGTACTTGAAGCGGTCTGCTGAGAACCAGATAATCTCTTCGCCAGCTTCATCTAATTGAGATAGTGCTCGGTCATAGAGACTGGGGTCGTGATCCACCGCACCCTGGCCCGCTACATAGGTAACTCCCAATTTGCCACTGACCATGAGATGCCCAGTGTGACGATAGAGAAAAGCAATATAAGGCGAAATCACCAGGGCAAAAGCCAACATACCAGCCAACAGGGCAAGGACAGTACCCCAGGTGAACAGCGTACGCCGCCATAAGTTGGCCAAAGAGAGCAAGACAAACATCAACGCCATATAGACCACTGCCTCAGGCTTGGTCAAATAGGCTAGCCCAAACAATGCGCCTGCAGCCAGATAGGCGCCCAGTTTCTGTTTCTCCCAGGCGAGCCAGACAGCACAAAGCGCAGCATAAAGCAGGAAAAGATAGAGCGGTTCCAGCATGGTACCCCAAAAGAGCACCGCCGCTGTCAGTGCAGGGAAAAAGCACAAGAAGACCACACTCATCAAGGCAACACGCAAGCCAAACAGCTGTTTGGCTAGCCAGTAGAAAGGCAAGAGCGTCAGTGTGCCAAAGACAACGAAGCAGATGTCGCTGTTCAGTTTCATGTCATGCGTCAATGGGTACAATAACCCTGTAATCACAGGAAACAACGGCGCATAGTGCAATTCAGGCCGTCCGCTCACAGTATAGCCCCGCCCTGTGAACAAGTTCCGGCCAAGAATGAGATAGTCCGGCTCATCCCAGCGCACGATGCGATCCACGCGTATCAGAATCACTCTGAGCACCAGAGAAGCAATGACTATGGTTGCCAACATCCAGAACTCTCTGCTGGTCGGCAATCCCTTCGTGTATTTTCTAGATTCGTCTTTCACTGCAAACTCCTGCGATGCGAATATCCTTATGTAGAATCATGCGCCAACCAGGCGCTTCTCTATCATCTTATCCAGCAACCTACTTGCTCTCCCACCCTTTGTGCCTCTAATCCAGGCGCTGATAAATTACCACGTTTGGAACATCGCGCACAGTGGCGAACTTGTGGTACTCTGGCACCGGCCGGTTGCCCCACAGGATGTCCGGATAAGGTATCTCAATTGCCTGATAGTTTCCACTCGCGATAATCTGGGTAATTACCTCTCGGTAGAAGCCTTCCCGGCGGTCAATTACCCACTCCGGCTGTTTCACCTGCTCTATGCGATATGCGGATAAGCCACCAGCGATGTCCAGCCCGGTATAGAAAACAATCGGCAACTCGCCATAGCTGGTCAAGACCATATCTCCCGGCTTTGCATGCTCACGCAAGAATAGCACAATACCCTCATCTGGCCCATCGTAATCATGGGTGAGCTCATAGAAATAGTTCGCTAGGTCAAAGTGCAAGCGGCCAGCTTGCTCGATTAACGCATCTGTCTCCGCTAGATACCGGCGCGGAGCAAGAGAAGCCCATTTGAATTCTCTGGTCAAAGGCAGAAAGTAGGGAAAACCATGCAGCACATTGGTCATTACTAATAAGACTATTAACCCATAGCCCAGCGCACGAAAACGGTCTAGGATCTTTAGCACAGTCAACGCCAGAACCACTGCTAAGAGTGGTACCAATTGCACAATATAACTGAAATATATCCAGACAAAAGTCGCGGAGAGAAACAGAAGCGTGATCAGAATCACCCCAATATACAAATTCAGGGCTGAAACTTCGCTTTCCCTCAGTTTCAAATCTTTCTTCAAGTACCAATACGCAAACAAGAGCGCCAAAGGCCAAGGCAAAACCCAACCGGTGATATAGACGATGTAATGCACCATGTGACCAACGAAACGGTATACATCAAAAACAAACCGACCTCGCGCCCATGCTTGTAGATACAGTCCCCAAGGCACGGTGAAAAGAAAAAGGAGACTGACAGCCAATGCCATGCGCTTCACACGAACCCATTTGGAGTGGGTGAGGAGAAAATGCAACCCCGTTGCAGCAACCAAAGGTAAAAAGGCACCAAAATTGCTTTGAAACAGACAGAAGCCAGACAATATGAAATACGGTAGAGCAAAATCAGGTGCCTCATCCTGAAGAAGGCGCAGATAAGCATCCAACGTAGCCACAGTGAACAAAGCAGCAAAGGGAAAATACTTGCACTGTCGAGCATGGAGCAGAAACGGCACACAGAACAATAACAAACTCGCGCCAAGAATAGCCACACGTCGGTCGCGAAAATGCTGGCTTACACTGTGATATAGGAGGAGAATTGCAGCCAATCCGGCAATTGCATAAGGCAAACGTGCGGCGAATGTCGTCGGACCCAAGAGGGCAAGAGATAGCGCTGTGAAGTAAAAAGGCAACCAGGGATGATATATCCAGACATAATCCTCTGTATACTGCACATCCGCAGGGGCCTGACGGATCAAATTGCGGCCATCGAAGGCCAAGGGCAAGCCATACATCCCCAGCCTTTGGGAGAGCAATGCAGCCTCGGCCTCGTCTTGCCAGAGATAGATATTCCCAAGGTTCGTTAACAGCAAGATAGCCCCGGCGACAAAGAGCAGCCAGAAAAACTTTTTCTCCATCCAAGCCCAAAGCCTCTTCAAGCTAATCTCCCCTACGTCGGTACAGTACGACATGATCCTCGTCGCCCTGTGCCGTAAGAAGGTAATAATGCTTATATGCTTCTTCGCGATTCTCGTTACGAATGTCTGGATAGGGTATCTCGATACGCTCATACGAAGCTGCAGCTAGAATTGCCGCGAGGATATCACGGTAATGTCCATGCTTGCGGTCAATCACCCAATCCGGTTGCTGATCGGAGAGCACACCACGGGCAGCAAACCCACCCAGTACGCGCAGGTTTGTGTAGAACTGGAGCGGCAGATCCTCATAGTTGACCAAAACCGTCTGTCCTGGCTTTGCATGTTGGGAGAGATATCCCACCAGCCCTTCGATAGGCCCTGCATAGGAATGAGTCAACTCTTGGGCATACATCCATAAATCAGAACGAAAACGAATGCTCCGTATCAAGTCTACCCAATTCATCGTGGGCGATGTGACGGCTTCTTGCCACCAATGGCTCTGCTCCAAAGGAGCGGCACTGAGCAGCCTATAGGGTAGAATATGTAAAACATTGCTTGTGATAAGCAACGCTAGCAAAGTATAAGCGAACACAGGCCAGCGCTCTAAGAACCTGGCGATGACAACCGCTAGCATGGCTAACAGCAACGGGATCAAATGCGTAAGGTAACGGAAGAATACCCAACCCAGCGTAGACAATGTTAAGATATTCACTACGACCACCAAACCAACTAGCTGGCAAAATGTGGCCTGCGTTGAATTCAATGCCAATCCATCTGCCTTTGACCGCTTTAGCAAGGCAACAATCAGCACAGGGATAAATATCAAAGGGAAAAACCAAAGAGTAATTTGCAGAAAATATTGCCCCAGGTGTGCTAGGAAACGATTCCATCGTGATGGACTTACTAACGTCAATTGACTTTGGACTGACGAGAACCCCGCTCGACTACCCAAACGCATGAAATAAGCCCAAGGCACAACAAGGACAGCGATAAGCAAAAAAGCAATCAAGAAACGATGCCAGACTATGCGTGTTCTAGCAAAAAAGAACAGATGCAGTAATAAGGCAGCTAATGTAGGGGGAAAAGCAAGATAGTCACTATGGTAGAGCAATACTGAAGAGAGTACGAAGTACGGCACAGTCCAGGGCCTTTCCAAGCGCAACCACAGATAAGAATCCACCGTAAGCAAGGTGAACAACGCAGAGAGCACATAGTACCGACACTGGCGAGCCAAAAGGATAAAGGGTACGCAAAATAAGAGAAGCACAGCCGCCGCTCGCGCAATGCGCTCATCTTTCAGCCAACGTAAGACAAAATAATAAAAGAAACAAAATGTGGCTAATCCTGCCAGAGCGAAGGGCGCTCGTGCCGCAACTGTAGTGGAGCCAAGTGCCGCAAAAGCAGCAGCAGTCAGTGCAAACTGCAACCAGGGGTGATAAATCCACACATAGTCACGCGTGAATTCAATAAACGGCTGTCCTTGTTGTTGAACCCAGGTTACTCCATTGGTGGAAAGTGGCAAACCATAAGCCAACAAATGACGCGCAATCACCGCTGTCTCCGCCTCGTCTTGCCAAAGATAGATATCTCCCAGATCTGCGAAGAGCAGTAGCATACCAATGATGAGAAGAAGCCAGAGGAATCTGGCTTCTATCCCGCGCTGCAACACTATTACCGGCTGGGGTGTTGTGGCCACGTTAGTCCCTCCGGCGTCTGTACAACACCACGTTATCCTCGCCTCGCGCAGTGAGATAATGATGAGCGCCTGGCTGCGGTCGGCTTTCCCATCGAATATCGGGATAGGGTATCTCTATGCGTTCATAGGAGCCAGAGGAGATGATCTCGGCCAATAATTCGCGGTAGTGACCATATTTGCGGTCGATCACCCAATCTGGCTGCATCTCGGCAAACAGAGCATGATGCCCAAGGCCACCAAGCACGCGCAGATCAGTGTAGAACATCAAAGGCAATTCTTCATCATTGACAACAGCTGTCTCCCCTGGTAGGGCATGTACAGAGAGATAATGCACCAAGCCCTCAATCGGCCCTTCATAGGTATGAGTCAACTGCTGAGCATACATCAGTACGTCAGAGCGAAAGCGGTTGGCAACGACCCAAAGCCCTTGCAAAGCTCTGAATGCCCCAGAATCAGGCCACAGATTCTGCCAGTTAATATGCTTGATGCCAGGAAGTCTATAGGGCAAGATATGCAAAGCATTGCTGAGCAGGAGCATGACCAGCATAGCCGCTCCCAAAGCAAACCAACGCTCCATAACCAACACGACGAGAATCGCCATGAGCATTAGCAACAATGGGACTAGGTGCAGAACGTAACGGAAATAAACCCAATCATAAGCGGCAAAAGCAGAAAGAAACAGGATATTGACCAGGATCACGAAGCCAGCAAGTTCGCAAAAGGCAGCCTGAGTTGGATTCAATGCAAATCCGGTACCCCTGGCCCGACGCATCCAGGCAACTAACAAGATTGGTACCAGAATCAAAGGGAAAATCCATACTGTAATGAACAGAGAATATTGTCCAAGATGTGCCAGGAAGCGATCCCATAGAAATAACTGGCCGCGATTCCACACGCGCATAAAATAGGCCCAAGGCAGCACGAGCAATACAATGAGACTTAGCGCCAAAAGGAAGCGATACAATACCTCACGCTTTGTTCTGGAAAGAAAAAGGTGCATAGACAATGCTGCCACCGTGGGGAAGAAAGCACCATAGTGACTATGGTATAACAGCACCGCTGATAAAACAAAGTAGGGGACAGCCCATGGCTCCTCTGCACGGAAGCGCAGGTAAGCATCCAAGATCACCAGAGTCATTAAGGCGACGAGTGCATAGTAGCGACACTGCCGCATATGTAGGATAAAAGGCACGCAAAAGAGCAGAAGTACAGTAGCTACACGCACTATGCGCTCATCTTTCAACCACCGCGATACAAAGCCATAGAAGAAGCCATAAATGACCAAGCCAATAAGAACAAATGGCAATCTTGCTGCCAAAGTAGTAGGCCCAAGGGTGATGAAAGCTAGAGCAGTCAACGCATATTGCAACCAGGAGTGAAAAATCCAGACATAGTTCTGCCTGAACTCTACGAAGGGATCATCCGCCTGCTGTACCCAATCCTTACCATCTGTCGCCAGAGGCACTCCATAAGTCAATAGATGGCGTGAAACAAGAGCCGTCTCAGCTTCATCTTGCCACAAATACATATCATCCAGCCGGCAAAAAAGCAATAGCGCAGCAACAAGCAACGCCAATGCTGGAAACGTGATATTTTGTAACCAATCTGAGCCGAGGTGCTTTGCACGATAGAGCATGAGATCAGGACTTGTTGCCTCCTTGAGCTGGTTTACTCACTGTTTCCATTGTATCTACAGTGGGCTGACGCCGTAGGATTTGAGGCAGGTGATAGCGACTGATGATCTCTGGCAATGTCTTCTTGAACTGAGGATAGCGCACGATGTTCCACTTTGCCAGCAAGTACCGTATCATCACTGCCAGAGTGCTTAAGCCGTAAATGACACTGTTCTTGAAGTTTACCGAAGAGGCTTCTTTGAAGTAACGCGTTGGAACTGCAATCTCTCCAATGCGAAAACCAAAGGCCACCGCCTGGGCAATTACTTCCGTATCGAAGACAAAATTATCCGAATTCAACAAAAAGGGAATGGTCTCCAGGAACCGCCTGCTATAAGCGCGAAAACCGGTATGGCACTCGGACAAATGTTGTCCCAGCACCAAATTCTCAATCATGGTCAAAAAGCGATTGGAGATATATTTGTACAAGGGCATGCCCCCAGCCAGAGTGCCCCCACTAAGAAAACGAGAGCCCAGCATCATATCAGCCTTGCCCTCCAAAATAGGACGGATCAGCTCGGGCACAAGTGTAGAATCGTACTGATAATCAGGGTGCAGCATGACCACAATATCCGCTCCCTCTTCAAGCGCCTTAAGATAGCAAGTCTTCTGATTGCCACCATAGCCCCTGTTCTGGATATGAACCACTACCTCCAACCCTAGCTGACGGGCAATTTCCACTGTCTCATCCTGACTTACATCATCCACAAGGATGACTTTATCCACCACTTCTTTCGGCAGGTCATTGTAAGTACGCTCTAAAGTTTTGGCTGCATTGTAAGCAGGCATGACTACAATAACTTTCTGACGCATACTCATCCCCTTCACCATCTAACAGGATAATTATGACAGACAATATCTGATGCACGCTTTCTCGAACTAACGACCCCTAACATCACAAAAGCCAACTTGGTTACTTTTTCCAATAATGCTCCCGATACTCTATGTAATAGGCTACTGTACGTCGCAGCCCCTCTTTGAGAGGGACTCGGGGGGTCCAACCCAATGTCTTCTGGATCTTGCTATAGTCGGCATAATAATCGCCGATGTCAATACGCTTTTTGTCCGGTGGAAACGGCACCAGGCGATAGCCGCCCTTGCCCGCGCCAAACTCCTGGCACACTTCTAACAACACTCGCACAAATTCCAAAAGGCTCACCGGCGGAGTGTTTCCAAGATTGAAAACACGTCCATTCGCCCCATCGTAAATAGCCGCTAACAGCATCGCTTCTACCACATCATCCACATAGTTCAAATCACGGACCTGCAATCCATCGCCAAAAATCTGTATCTCCTCATTGTCAATCGCCTGGCGGATAAACCAAGCCACAAAGCCTTGCCGATTGTGTTTCATCAATAAGCGCGGACCATAGGTGTTGGTTAGACGTAGCGATACAGCTCGGATACCGTACACGTTATTGTATAGGATATGATACCATTCACCAGCCATCTTGTTAATGCCATTTACATCTGTGGGGCGTAGTAAATGCTTTTCATCAACGGGCAGATATTCTGGAACACCGTAGACCTGCCGTGTGCTGGCGTAGACAATCTTAACATCAGGATTGTTGTGGCGGCAGGCTTCTAATATGGACAATTGCGCGCGACAATTGATCTCCAGGTCAGTATAGGGGTCCTGCATGCTGTCAATATGGCTAACCTGCCCCGCTAGATTGAACAGGTAATCCTGGCCGCGCACCAGATAGTTCATTCCATTCACGTCACGCACATCTGCGATATTGACCCGTACTTTGTCCTTCACAGGCTCTATGTTGAATAGATTGCCGCCATAGTCCGGTATCAACGAATCTACAAGGAGTACCTCAGCCCCTAATTCGACCAGTCGTATGGCGAGGTTGCTGCCGATAAAGCCAAGTCCGCCTGTAATCAGAACCTTCTTGCCCGCAAATGCGCTCTCATATAGCACTGTTTTGGGGTTTGCTACACCTTCTAATGCTTCCGCCATGTCCTGAACCTCTTCTTGAACAAGAAGAAGAGATTAGCAAACCCATCTCGCCAGAGCTGCAGTTTGCTTTCGCCTACACGCGCTTTGTAGTAGATAGGCAATTCACGTGCCTTGAGGCCTTTGCGTGTGAAAGCCTCGATCTTCAACTCCTCTGAAAAGGACATGTGATCACTGCTCAGGTCAAGCTGTGGGAGAATCGAACGCCTGAAAACCCACATGCCCGACTGAGAGTCCTTTAGCCAGATGAAGAAGAGCCCAAACATAGTCAGATTCAGGATAAAGTTGCCTAGGACACGCAGAAATGAGTTGGCTTCCTCGGCTTTGTGCCCTGTGCGATCACAGGAGATGAAATCAATGCCCTCTTCAATCATCACATCTACCAGAACGGGAATGAAGTTGCGCGGATAAGTTGCATCTCCGTCCATGGCTACGATGATGTCGCCGGTCGCGGCACGAAATCCAGCTTTGCAGGCTGCTCCGTAACCCGGCTTAGGCTCAAAGATAACCTTAGCGCCCATGCTCGCAGCGACTTCGGCAGTGCGGTCCGTGCAATTATTATCCACAACAATCACCTCATCTACTACATCGGGCATATCAGCAAGCGTAACATGAATCCCCTCCTCTTCGTTATAACACGGTATCACGACAGAGATCGAATAACCCTTATACACCTGATTCCTTTCTAGCACCAATTTATCTGTCTTCTGTGGATAAAGTTAGGACGCTTGCCGGCTCTTTCCCGCCTTTTATCCGATACCTTAACTTGCTCCATTTGAGTGCACTCCACTCTTTCACCACACGCGGCAAGACGAGTGGATTGAAGAGGATATTGATCGTCAGAAAACATTCATAAGTGCAGAAACACTTTGTATCGTGAATGTATCGACGCACTTCATCTGCCTTGGGACTATACCAAATCTTTTTGAAATCATAATCAAAATCGCGCACATTGCCGATTTCTTTATCAATGAGCAACTCGCAGGGCAGAACCTGCCCTTCGCTGAACATCGCACCACCCAGAGAGCCAGCATAGCACGGAATCTGGAAGCGGCGTTCGCGCACCGTTTTCGCAATAATGTGCGGCCGCACAATACGCTTGGCGTTCAAGAAATCAGAGAAGGGCATCTTGTAATAACCGGATAATATGCGCGCCTTGTTATCGCGCTCCAGCACAGCATGCAATTCCTCATACTTGCGAATGTCAAAATTCTTAGCACCTGGATCGCGGGGCGCGCCGCGTGTCAGCAAGGTAAAGACCGTGTTGACCCCTACTTGATGAGTCAAATAGTCATACAATTCTAGCAAGTGGTCTTGATTGTATGCCGAGACCGTGATCTCAACACAAGTGCTGAAATTAGGATAATGTTTTTCTAACAGTCGGAGCTCCTTGTAAGTGCGCACAGCGCGATCAAACAGCCCTGGGAATTGCCGGATCTCATCATGCCGCTCTCCGATATCGTCTATGGAAACGTCAATGTGCAGGTCAAGGCCGGGACAGGTATCGAGCATGTCTTTCGTCGTTTCGACAATGCGTGCGGTGAGACTGCCATTGGTCGGGATGCCCACGTTGGCAGCATGGTTATTGCGATGAAAGATGCGCACAATCTCTGCCAAATCCCGACGGAGAAAAGGCTCACCCCCAGTAGGAGTGAAAAAAAGCATGTCATCCATGCTGGCCGACACCCGCTCGATCTCATCAATAGTCAGCTCTCTTTCCTTTGCTGTAGGATTATGTTCAGCAAGCAGGCAGTGTTTGCAACGCGCGTTGCAAAAGTCGGTGACAAAGAACACAAAATATATTGGCGAGGCGCCTCTTTTGTACAAGATGCGACTGCCATACTTCAGATAACGCCTATAGTTCATTTCTAATCCCTTTGCGACCTATCAACAAGCCAACCAAAGCACGCCACTTTGTTCGTAGTTGGCACTCTAGTGCTGTTACTAGAAGCAAGACAACCCGCCTAACCCATCTTTAATAGCGGTTGCCTCTCAAGTAATCTATGATTGCCCATACAACACCTAACCCAGATACCCACAAATCAACGGGTAAGAACAAACAAGATTGTAAACCAAAGAACCAGCCCCGCGCGCGACGCAATGCATTCAGGAACGGCGCATTGACAAGCAAGATGGCCAGGTAAGTCAATAATGCTGCCAAGCCCCAAATGAAATGCCGTGTCCCCACAGCCAAAAAGATAAATAACAACAATAGCCAGGCCATTGGCACCCCCGCTATGAAAAACCACGGCACCGATGCATAGTACTTCTGCCCCGTTGCTCTGAGGCTCGGTTCCAATTTCTTGCGCAGCCAGGTTTTGGTCAAACCAAAGGCACGCTCAAAATCTGTCCTCAGCAACCCGCTAAATGAATAGTGCTTTAGATGCTCAACCGCTAGACGGCTATCGAGTCGTATTTTGTGCCCAGCGGATAGAAGCCGCTGCCCAAACTCAATATCCTCGGTAACGCTTGCACCGCGATAACCTGGGTCAAAGCCACCCATCTGCTCGAAAATCTCTTTGCGGATAGCGGCGATGCTGGTAAGGAAGACGCCCACACCTCGTTCGGCATCCTTGCTTGCCGCTAGACGCCGGTACGTATAATTCATCCACAAGTTCTTGAAATGGCTGCTAAAGTTACTGTACCGCAGCCTTTCCCCGAGCAGGCCGACTACTCCAGCAATGCTGGGGTCTTGAAAGTGGGCAGCCACGATACTCAGTGTATCTGGCTGCAGCACGATGTCAGCATCCGTAAATAGAATAATATCACCTTTGGCTTCCTTTGCGCCGATGTTCTTAGCCTGTGCTGCACCCACATTCTCTGTCAAGCGAATGAGCCGGCAGCCATATTGCGCTGCCACTTGAGCACTCTCATCCGCTGAAGCATCATCAACCACGAGTACTTCATACTCGGTATAGCTAGAGCCTTGAATAGCTTGTAGACACTCGCTCAGAGTATGTGCTGCATTGTGTACAGGGATCACGATTGAGATCATAGACCAAACTTCACCCTCACTAGGCCACCAGACTAGAAAAACTGCATGAATGCTCGTGAAAGAGTGTAATTCACTAATTCAACCTTTGAAGATGTCCGCCCAAAAGAACAAAGACAGTGCCTGGCGTTTGGATAGCTCTTCCTCAATCATCTGAACCTTAATATTAACGTCGCCCTAGAGAAAAGCACAGCGGCCTTGCCAACTTAACATCATAGATTATGCTCAAATTATACACTAGTTACATGAAAACAAGATATAAAGGCACGCTCAGTGCATGAAATTTCTGCAATACTGCCCAGAGCCGGCAGCACAGAATATCATGCCGTCGAAACAGCATGGGGTCTGTGCAAAGTACAGTCACTCCGCGAGGCGCATGCGCAGTTCGGCAGCATATGCAGATTTGAGCACCTGCGAGTGAGAGCGGATATACGCAGTGGTATCGGGTGAAAGTTGCTTCAGAGCACGTCCATCCAAAATAATGTAAGGTGCTCGAGTGAAAATAGCAAGCACTTCCCTTTGCGCCGGCTGCTGGTGAAAAACTTCTTGTGCTCTAACCCGCGTCGATCGCACCCAGACTTCCAGCAAAACTGGAATGGGCTTATCCGGTATGCCTAGATTCCGATAGAGCATTTCGCCGTAACTGTCAATGAAAAAAGAGCCTTCCCGGGCACCAGCCGGCGGGTGGGAGGATAGAAAAGTGTAATTCGTCTCGAAAGCCAGGATAGGTACACTATCGGGAAGGTGCCTACGAATGTGTGTGCTAATTTCCACATAGGCGGGTTTGATCTGCTCCAAAGCGGCTTTAGTTGAGCCAAACTGAAGCAACAGCCGCGGAAAGCCTAGGCCAAGCAACGCAACAAAAACCGCTACTTGCAGCATTGACCACAACTGCTGCGAAGCCACTGGTAAACGGTCTAGCGGACTAGCCATGTCATGCTCCATTTCCTGATTGAACAAGAGGCCACCTAAAATGGCTAATGGCACAGCCAGTTGGGAAAAATACGTGGCCCAGTAGGTACGACTGCTCAGCAACAGGAGCAATACCAATACAGCCCAAGCCAATACCAATAACCACAGGCGGCGGTGGCGCACTTTTTTACCAGCGAGAAAGGTTATTGCCACTCCCACGAGAGAAATCCGCACCGTGATCCAGGACCAAGGGTAGTTCCATATTTCCGCCAACCTAGCCAACGGGTGCGCAGTCCCATCCCATGGGCGCAGCAAATGAAAGAGATACATTTGCTTGATATAGTCTGTAGGACAGGTAATCAGAAAGAGCCCAGCACACAACAAGTAACTGCCCAGGAAGGAAACAACAAACCACCACACTTCGCGCCAACGACGCTGCATGAAAATCGCCAACGCAATCACAAGGGGAGGAACAATCGCTGTGCCCTTGCTGAGCAGGGCAAGGGCACAGAAGAAACCAGCAAGCAGAATCAGGGAGTTGGGTTTCTTTCGCAACCCATCCTTCACGTTGGGCGCACGAAGGGCAAGCAAGTAACAGAGGATAGCCAAAAGGGAGAAAAGGTTAGTAAGAGATTCCAGCATGGCACGCCGGTCTTGTGCTACAACAATACCGTCAACAGCCACAATGGCGGCAGCCAGTAAACCGCTTCTTTTCCCCCCAATCAGGTTAGCAGCGAAGAAGGTAAGCAACACGGTAAACAAGCCATAGGCAACAGAGGCATAGCGCAAGGCCATCAGACCGGTAGGACTGCCCCAAGGATGATAGAATATGCGCAATACAACCATGAATAGATAAATGGCCAGCGGGGGCATAGGCGTGAAAAAGTCGCGATACGGCAGATAGCCTTGCAAAGCCAACTGAGCTGTCGTGGCATAGACCCCTTCATCAGCATCTTGAGCATAAAGCAACCCGACCTCTGGAGGTACCAAGCGATACAACCGGCAGACAAGCCCCATCAAAAGGATCAATAGCAAGGCTATCGAATGCCAGTTCTCGAGAAAAAATTTGACTCGCATCGCCTGCAGAGCTCCTAGCCGGCACAGTCGCCCTTGGTGAACGAGGCGATCAGCTCAGCACCCCAGATGTACTTCCACTGGCAACATTGGAATCCATGCTTTTGTAGCACGCGCAACAAACTTTCGCGCGTGTAGTGAGTGATATGCTCATCCGCATACGCACCCGGTGCAAAAAACTTGTATAGCCGTTCCAAAATTGGCCAGACCCGGCTTCCATAGTCAGGCGTGCCAATCACCAGCCTGCCTCTCTTTTTCAACACGCGATTCATCTCGCGAAAGGGCTGCTCGCTCGCTTCGAGATGCTCGATAACCTCTGAACAAAGCACCTGATCGAAGACCCCATCGCCAAAAGGCAAAGCAAATGCGCTGGCATTGACTAGGGGACGCTTGTAACGCCGTGCGCAACGGAGTTTGTTCAATTTGATATCCAACCCAATCGAATCTGCACTCAAACCGCGAAGGATATGGCTAGACCCACAGCCAACATCCAGACATCGCTTGGAGCGGTCAAGCATCCCCAGGATAATGGCATAACGCCTGCGCTGCCAATAGCGCTGCAGAGGGATGACGCTGTCAAAAGCACGCGCGTCATAATCAGCGGAGTTTATCGAGTTGCGCAACTTCCACATACGGAACAAAGTGTTCAAGTAGGCTATGCCAAATCGCAACAACTTCACCTTTGACTTGCCTTGTTCCCTTGGCATGTAGTGCATTGGCATTTCTAGAATCGTATAACCCTGCGCATAGCACTCGATCAAAATCTCTTCCAGTGCGTCGAAATCCTTGCTCTGCAAGTCGAGACTGCGGAGGATGGACGCACGATAGAGGCGAAACCCGCTGGAAATATCTCTTATCGGCAGGGATAGGACTCGTGTATAAACGCGGTTGAGAATAATGCTCAAGATATGCCTGTACCACGGCATATCCGTGCTCCCGCCCTCTACATAGCGAGAAGCAACAATGACATCGGCTTTCGCACGCTCATTCCACATAAGCGGGATGAAATCCGGTGTGTGGGATAAGTCTGCATCCATAGTCAAGATGTACTCACCCGAGGCATGACCGAACCCTGCCCACAATGCTCCACCATAGCCTGGCTCATTCTGTTGCAACAGAACAACCCCCGCAGCTCTACAGACCTCCTCTGTAGCATCTGCCGAATGGTTGTCTACTACGAGAACTTCGTATTCGCAGCCAAGATTCGATAATACGGCATGTAACTGGGGCAACAGTTTGACCAAATTGTCCGCTTCATTCCAAGCAGGGATAACGACGCTGAGTTCCATAGGCTTTCACACTATCTCAATTTGAATACCACTAGTTTCCCATCTGTGCTGCGCACCACGTGAAACAGTTCCAGCTCAGCGGGAGTCGCATACTCATTCAGCAGAAAAGCGAGTTGTGGACGTAGTTCGCGTGTCTCGAGCTCATCCAAAACAAAGTAATCCACCTGATTGGCTCGCGCATAAGACAGAACTTGCTCATACTTGGCATTCGGAGTGGGTTTCCAACGAGCATCGGCGTAAAAAGCAATTGCTGGATAGCGAGACATTACTGTAGAACCCTGAGGGATATGCTCCTTTAGCCAAAGTCCTACGGCTTTATGTTCTGGACGGAAGGATCCTGTCGTTGTGTAGTCTTCAATGATCCTCGGCTGAAGCAAGATGAGACAAACGAGGAGGACTAGGGTGGGAACCGCTACCAAAACAGTCAGCCAACGGCGTCGTAGTGCGTGCCCAGCAAGCAGATTCGCCACAGTTTGACTGAGCCACAGTCCTAGTTCATAAGCACCCAAAGCCAGCCAGATAACCAGAGTGGGCAGCACAGTAGCAATATAGCGATCTTGGATGAAGAACAGCAAGAAAACCCCTACCGGCATAAGGGATGCCAGCAAGAGCAATTCCCCCTTCGTCCGGAATTTGTCCCAAGGCCTTTTGAAGAAGGCAAGACCTATCAGAGGCAAAAAGTAATAAGAAAACAGCCGCCAGGAGAGCAAATAGTTGATAAAACGGCGTACATTCCGAATGAACAACTGCATGAATTCAGAAGGATACGCACGGATGACATTCCACATGCTCACATGGTAGCTCTCGCGGGAGAAAAAGAACACCTCCCGCCCAGTGGAGTCCAATCCCCAAGTAGCCTGGTCAAAAGCTTTCGTATCACCCTCGGAAAGACCGATACATGTTACAAAAGTCACTCCTGCTTTCTCACTGATCATCCACGAGCCAGTCTCTCGAGCAACGTAATAGGCATAGGGCAAAAACAATAGCAAAAACCCTACAACATAAAGCGTCAACGCAACCAGTGTCCGACGCGTGAATAATTTTCGCTCAAAGAGCCTGACCAAAGCCAGTAACAGACCACCTATAGCCACGTACGCCACGGCCTCAGGACGGGTCAAGTAGGCCAGGCCGAAGCAGATGCCGGCCAAAAGATAAGACCAGAGACGTTCTCGACGCATAGCGAGGAGGGCCATGAGCAGGCCAGTGTAGACAAAGAAATAATAAGGGGGCTCGGTCAACGTGCCCCAGAAAAGCGGCGCTGTGGCAACAGCCGGATAGATAGCGAGCAGGGCTATAGTAATATAACCTACCTCCCTTCTGTACATTTCTTTTGCTAGCAGATACATTGGGATGACCAATAGTACGCCAAACAATACGTAACAAATGTCGCTAGCCAACTCCATGTTGTGGGTAAGAAGATAGAACAGCCCAGACAGCAATGGATACATCGGCGTATGGTGTACATCGGAGTAGCCAGTAAAAGTGTAGCCTCTTCCAGTGAGCCAGTTACGCCCCAACCAGAGGTAGAAAGGCTCATCACCCCACACAATGCGCTGTGGCAGCAACAATGCCCCCAGACGCACCAACGCAGTCAAAAGGCACAGAGCAGCAATAGTTAGGACTTCATTCCTTCTGGGATTAGTTCGTGTCACATTCGTCATTTGTATCGCTTCTCCCTTTTTCATCGCTAGCCTTTTGCTCAAGCACTTCAAGCCGGGCTTGCAGCAATGCCAGTTCCTGGATCAAAACTTTGATCTGATCGCTCATACGAGAAAAACGCATAGAGAACTGGAAAAGAATAAACAATAAAGAAATAATGGCTAGCACAAAAATCAGGGCTGGTGGGTACTCGATCCCAAGGGTATATGCAAGCATATCCAAATAATCGATGAACAAAGGGGTGAGCACCAACACCACACCTGTGAGTAGCCATAATAGGGCAAATTCTTCTTTCAATTTCCTTGTGCGTACCAAGTTGATCACAAATAACAAGACTGCGAGGCCCAGCACGATCGCAAAAAGGCGAGCCCGAAATTCCATAACATCCTCCTCCTGCAAAGCGAGGCGCAAGCAATCATTCAACCAAGCGCTCATTTCAATTCCCCAATGTCTTCGAGCACAGTTCTCATCGGCGCAAAGGAAAATGCGTCCAACAGCGCTGCGAGTCGAGGCAGCATCTTGCCAATGTTGTGATATGTAGCTAAGCGGGCTGGCAAAGGCAGTTCCAATCGCGGCGTATTGGGATACGTTTCCCAAGGGTGCACATAAATGACAAAAGGCCTTTCACTGTTAATTTGTCTCAAACAAAATTTGACTAAAGCAAGCGGCAAAATCCGTAAGTAAACGCCACCGCCCACAGGTATCTTCAGACCTGCCCATGACCACACGGACATAGGGAATTCAAGCAGTGCACCATGATCATCAGGCACTGCAATGTTTCCTGCGGAAGGACGGTAGATTGTGAGCGGGCAGCCGCTAACTCCATAAAGCGGAGTGCGCAGCGGAAACACGCTCGAATCGTACCGATACCCAAACTCTGCTAGGATACCCAATGCCCAATGCGTCCGGTTATCCAGAGAAAAGGTGGGAGCGCGAAAACCAATGATCTCGGTCCCAGGCACAAGCGCTGATATGACTTGACCGAACTCTTCCAACTCGGTGCGGAATTCATCCGGTGTCATCTCCCACAATGGCCTGTGGCTCATTCCATGGCAGGCCAGTTCATGACCTTGCGCAGCAATAGCCTCGATAAGACTTGGATGTCGTTGAGCCACTTGGCCCACAACAAAGAAAGTGGCTTTAACTCCTCGCTCCTGCAGCAAATCCAAAAGCGGCCAAGTGGATTGTTCAATCTGCGCCTCCTGCTCAGCGGACGACAGCCGGGGACGCACCAATTCGGGATGATACCAATCCTCCAAGTCTATCGTCAATGCGTTCAACACGGTGAAGGTCCTTCTCTTAGCGGACTCTGACCTCGCCGCACGGCATTGCTATGGGTACGCTGGCGCAATAAAACAATAAAAATAGAAAGAAACATCTTGAATATGTAGTAGATAGGTTTCCAACTAGAATGCATAGATTGCCCGCTCAATCTTTCACGCATTACAACGGGCACTTCGGCTAAACGGAACCCGGCAAAATGCAGCAGCAAGATGGTATCAGCATCAGGAAAATCAACAGGATAATTGTCCTTAGCAAAAAATTCCATCACCTCACGATTGAAGGCCTGGAAGCCAGAGGTTGCATCGGTGATATGCCGCCCTGTGATGCGCGAGACTACCTGGCTGAAGAAAGCCATCCCCACGCGCTTGAAAAAAGTAGTGCGATACTCCATCCGCCCTAAAAAACGGGAACCAAGCGCAAAATCTGCCTTACCTGATTGTACTACCTGCAACAGATCTGCGATACAACTAGCTGCATGCTGTCCATCTGCATCCATCAACACCCCAAAATCGTAGCCGTAGTGAACGGCGTAGCGAAAACCTGCCTGTACTGCACCACCATAGCCCAGATTGCAGGGCAAGCGCAGCACACGCGCTCCAGCATCAAGAGCAACAAGCGCGGTGTCATCGGTCGAATAGTCGTCAACGATCAATATGTCTAGCTCAAGTCCGGTATCTCTCACCTCGGCCAAGACCTGTCCAATGTTGTTCGCTTCGTTGTGAGCAGGTATAATCAAAAGAGTCTTTGCTGTGGAAGCGCTCATGCTACATACTCCCTCGATTCCAAGCAATGACTTCGTCAATTTTTTCCACCAGCCGACCACGCGGTTCATACCCAAGTAGTTCTCGGGCTTTGCGTATATCAGCAACAGAGTTGCGCAGTTCACCAGGATGTGCGGGTATATGCTGAGGCTCAATGCCAGGATGCATACGCGCACAGAGTAAAGCAGCCAACTGGTTCACCGAGGTGCCTACACCAGAACCAACATTGCATACTTCCCCATGCACAGGGCGCACCAAAGCGCGAAACGTAGCTTCAACAACATCGCCGACATACACAAAATCACGACACTGTTCACCATCACCGAAGATCAATGGTGGTTCGCCACGCAGTAGGCGTTGAATGAAAATGGTGATAACCCCCACATATGGAGTGAAACCTTGTCGCGGACCATAAGTATTGAAATAGCGTAAGGCTACCGCCTGAAAACCAGATTGCTCTGCCACCAGCATGGCATATCTTTCGCTGGCTAGTTTGGCAACACCATAAGGCGATATCGGTACTGTGGGGTGTGTTTCAGGCAAGGGAACAGGTTTCTCAGCATCAGCATAAACAGCCATGGAAGAAGCGTAGACAAACTTCTTAATCCTCGCGGAGGCGCAGGCGCGCAACACATTGAGGGTGCCCATGAGGTTAGTTTCTGCATCCTCATAAAAACCAGCTACCGAAGCGCGTATACTGACTCTAGCTGCCAAGTGAAAAACAGCGTCCACACCAGACACGGCTGTTGCCACTGCAGCAGGGTCTCGAACATCACCCAGTATAAATTCGGCTTCCTTTGGTACATTCTCGCGCTTGCCGACGGATAAATCGTCCAGCACTACCACCTGCAGGCCTTCTTGCAGAAGCCGCTCTACCAGATGAGAGCCGATAAACCCTGCCCCTCCAGTTATCAGCGCTCTTTTATAATCCACAGTTCAACCCCTTCTCAGAAGAGCAATCAATACTGACATCAGGAGTCAATAGCATGCGATGGATATCCTGCGTGGTTGTAATACGCGTGCCGGAGAGAATCAACGAATCCTCGATCGTAATCGGATTCTCCACTGTTACATCATCTCCGAGCACGGACCCCACCAGCATGGCACCCGGATGGATCGTCGTATTCCGTCCCACCAGATATGGCTTGCCTAGCCGCTGAAGTTGATTGCAGTTGCAATCCAGCAAATCACAGGCAAAAGTGATGTTCATATCCCAATCAATGACTTCTGCGGGATAGACGGGAAAGCCATCGTCAATGAGGATTTGGATCGAATTCGTAATCTCGTACTCATCGCGCTGCGCTGTCCGTGGTGTGCGCCTGATGGCATCGAAAATAGCCAGGTCAAAAATATATACGCCACACCCTTTGAGGTCACTGGTCACATAACGCGGCTTCTCAATCACCCGCGTGACGGTACCACTAGCATGCAGGATTACGGCAAAGTTGCGTCGGACGTACTCCGGGTTTTTCTCCCGCTTGACAGCCAATACAGCTCCTGCGCGGCGCTCCCAGAACATGCGCTCCATGGATTGCAAGTCCTTGGGCACGAGAAAGATGTCACCCAGGAACAGGATAAATGGCGAATCAACCACGTTTTCCAGTTGCGCCACGGCATGGGCAATGCCCAGTGTTTCCTGCTGCTCGACATAGCGGATATGTAGACCTAGAGAAGAACCATCACCAAAGTAGGAGATAATCTCTTCCTTCAAATGACCAACGACAATAATCACATCGCGTACGCCGATCTTGCGCATATCTTCCAACTGGTATTGGATGATGGGCTTGTTACACACCGGCAGCAAGGGCTTGGGCAGGTATAAGTTTAACGGTTGTATACGGCCGCCTTTGCCAGCAGCTAAAATGACCCCGAGTAATTTTTGTGACAAGATTCCTCCAAGTTTAAAAGCTGTTGATAATCTTTGCCCTAAAGAGCATTTGCTTGTATTTCAAGTAAATCAAGAATAAGAGCATATGCCAACTCGTACGCAGGGCCTTCAACTTGGTTTTCCCCCCGGCTCGTTCGTAGTGAGTAATGCCCACCTCACCAATGCGATAACCTAAAGTATGAGCGCGCACTAGCAATTCCGTGGGTGTCGGGTATCCTCGCGCCTCCACTGTAAGGCGTCGTGCTACATCACCTCGCAGAAGTTTTAGCGCACAATTGGTATCGCGCAAAGATAGGCGGAATAAAACACGGATAATAAGGTTGAGTACTCGATCAGCGATCACCCGCAATGGCTGGTCCTGCTTGTGGCGCCGGTAGCCAGTGACCACATCATAGCCTTTTTGCATCTCTGCCAACAGAAGCGCGTATTCAGCGGCATCAAATTGCCCATCTGAATCAATGGTCAAGACATAGTCGCCCCTAGAGCGAGCGATAGCACTGGACAAGGCATAACCATATCCTTGATTGACGGCGTGATCTACTACTATCAGGTTGTCGAATTTGCGCTGGAGGTCCCGCAAGATGTCCTTAGTGCCATCGGTGCTGCCATCTTCGCCGATGACTATTTCGCCCTGGATGCCATCACGGGCAAAGATGTCTTCCCAATAAGTTACCAATTTCTCGATATTCTCGCGTTCGTTGTAGGCGGGTGCGGTGATAGATAGGAATATATTTGAAGACATCAACTACCCTCGCTCTTTCTGAGCACTCATTTCGCTTTGACTAAGACATAATTTCCAGAACGATATATGACCTCTCCCAGTTCTTGCAGCGGTTCCCAATATACCCAATCAGCCAGCACGTAGCAATCTTCTCCGCTCATAAACAAACGCCGCAATGCCTGCTCATCGGTTACCAGAAGCAGTGGCCGGCCTGCATAAAACAAGGCCGAGGGTCTAATCCAATATGAGCCTGGCCAATAATTCACCATGATGGCATTTTCGCTAACCACATATTTGCTGTAAGAAGCCACTGACTTCACATCCGGATTGAAGTCTCTGGCGGAAGGCAAGATGGGATGAAAAGCCACAGTAGTTACTAGGACAAGGAGAAGAGCCAGCTCCCTGCGCAACACTGCAGCCAGCAGGTTCATGGTCAATAATGCCAACGCTGGATAAACGGGAATGATATACCAGCCTATCTTGCTGCGTGAGATATTGTACAATAACATGGGCACCAGTGTCCAACACAACAAGAGGGTTGCCGCTCGGTCCCTATGACGCAGAGCCCGGTATATCCCGTACAGGACTGCTAATGCTATGAGCGGATACAAAATGGGAAAACCTTGCCGTATAATGCGGAAATAGAAAAAAGGATCCCGCATATGACCCTGCTCACCGGTTACGTAACCCACAGTCAAAGAAACCATGTAAGAATCCCAGAAAGACCGACCCCAGATCAGCAACTGACCCAGATGCCAGGGTACTGCCACCAGCAGCGAGAGCAGAAATCCCCAGATGATCTCCTTCTGTTTCCAGAACAACCCTGCACTGGTGAGCAAAAAGAGCACTACAATGCCATAGGCCATCAATCCGGCAACGCTCTTCACCATCAGCCCCAGACCAAGTGGTATCCCCAGCCAGATGAGCCACTTGGCATCTCGCTGGCCACGCCAGACAAACCAGACAGACAGGGTCATCATCAGGATCAGAGGTGCATCGAGCATTCCTACACGCGCTAAACTAACGAAGTTGCAGCTATGGCTGGAAAGATTACGGTTAATAGCCAGCAGGATGATAGCCGCGCCCAGACCCACAATGCGTTTGCCAAACAGATCACGTCCTAGCATATAGACTAGCAAGATGACCAATACACCGGAAAAAGCAGATACGACCCGCGCCGCAAACTCATTGATGCCAAATACCTTGTAGGCCAATGCAGTGAACCATAAGCACAGCGGAGGCTTGTCGAAGAACTCCACGCCGTTCCAACGCAAAGTGTTAAAGTCATTCCGCCATAGCATTTCCCGCGCGATCTGTGCATAGGCCGCTTCATCATAGTCCCCTAGACTACCCTCACCCAGGCGCCAGAACATAACAATGGCAGCCATTAGTGCCAAGATCAGGAGCAAGACAAGATCTACTTTCGGCAATTCAAGGTGAAAATGACCTCGCCACAGATTCGTTATCCTCTTGTACAAATTGGATACCATTTCGACTACCTCAGCCTTGTTCTTTCTGCCTGAGACGATAAACATATAGCAATACGACCCCTTTGTAATCCAGAGCATACACTGGTGAGTATTCGCGCAGGATATCCACCACCTCTGGCGTATAGCTGAACCCAGTTTGACGCATCTCAACTACTGCGTAATCAGCTTCATAAGGACTGACAATGTCCCCTCCCGTTACATCCAGATCTTCCCGTAACAAACCATAGCGCTGATAGAGGCGTAAGACAAAAGGATTTTCCGCCCATACAATGGCCCCGGGCTCGGCGTTTTGGTTCAGATACGGCAGCGCGTCTCGATACGTCTCACACCAGAAAGTGGTTTCTAGCCCCAGTCGGGTAGCTCCGGGCAGTCCCCCCACCAGTTCACTATAGTAAGACAATTCATATGGGTGGATGTCAACGATGGAAAACAACGGTGGTATGAGAAGCAAAACTAACAGCAAGCCAAATAGCCAACGGGCTTGGCGTGGGCTAACCTGCTGGTAGAACCGCTGCCAAGTCGCACTCAACAGGCTCAACACACTGCCAAATCCCACTCCAGCAAGACAAGCCAGGTACGGGTAAGCAGGGATAAAGTGCCTTTCGCCGCTATATACCGCTTGGAATGGAGTAGCAGCGATGAGCAGAGGCACCAATGCATTCAGAATGAGCAGCCAGCCCGTTCGGTCTGACCTGCTGCGCACAACTCGAACGAATCCCAATACATACATTACCGTGATGACCAAAGGCACCACAGCCAATGTAATGACGAATGGATAATGCCAAGGCACATGCGCTGGCGTCTGACCTAGGTAGAACTGGGGCCGGTCTTTGAAACGCGATGCCATGAAGAAATAGTATAGCAGGCGATTTACTGTATCGTGGTACAACCAAGGCCATATAGCGATGAAAACCCCAATGCCAATGATCCCCATCAGGATTAGCTTGGCTAACGCGCGCCAGTTGCGGTCAAACAGCAGCACCCAGATAACCCACACTAAAGGCATAACGATGGCATTCAATTTGGTTCCAAATGCCAGGCCATAAGCAATCCCCGTGCAGAGGACCAGAAACCAACTGGGCTTGGCTACGTATCTCCAGAAAAGGTACATCGCTAAGAACCAGGTAATGGCTACCGTAGTGTCAATGTTGGCCAAGTGAGCATGGAGGAACATACGTGGCATGAGCACCAAAGATAGAGCAGCAAAGATGCCACTCGCTGTATCGTAGGCAGAGGCTACCATCCAAAATACCAATGCCACCAGGAGTGAAAATAGTGCTGCATTGCTCACGCGATGAGCAGCAATATCGCCTAGCACGCCCCGTAAAGCAGCCCACGTCAGGCCAGACAAGAACTTGCCCAACGGAGGATGCAGTTCCAGAGTCGGGTGCTGCATCCACCAACGGGTAATGGATGCATCCGAAAATGCTTCACGCAGGTCACGCTGCTGCAGGCCTTGTTTGAGCAGTCCCAACCAGGTCATGTAGCCACGTGAAGCCTTCAGGTACAATGGCTCATCCCAGGTCACGCCGACATCACTCAATGTGAGCAGAATCGCTACCATTGTGCAAGTGGCCAGTATCAGACCGATGACGAATTGCCTGCGCTCAACACGCAAAGTTGACATACTCACTGTACCTCATAGACATAGACACGATCAACAATAAATGCTGGCTCTGTTCCTGGCAACAGACGCAGGATTCGGTCTCCCTCATAAATTGGAACATCATCCATGACTAAGACGTATTTCAGGCCTGAGGCTGTCGCTAGCTCCCGCTCGAGCTGTGGCCAGTTAGCACCATAACTGTACGCACCTACCAAAACATAGCGCACTCCCCATTGCTTTAACAAGGCAATGCTAGCAGCACTGGGAAATGTATCCAACACGGTGCGCTGCTCGTTGAAAGCAGAAGGAAAGAAAGTGCCATAACCAAAAGAGATCTTTTTGCCATGAATGCGCATCGCATATAATGTGCGACCCGATACAGCCTTAATAACTGGGAACTCCATGATTGCAAAGTCGCCCTCTTGACGACTAAGCCAGAGATCCACTGGCCGTGCCTCCACCCGACTAGTTCCTAGCGCATAAGGAAATACAGCGAACTCTAGAAGGACCAGAGCAAACATAACAATTGCCGTCACCAGGCCACCAAGGTGGGGCGGATTGTTCCTTTTGGAGATCACTCTGGTCTCGTACAGTCGCTGAAATCCATATCCCGCCAGGACCGCGACACTGAAAATCGAAATGAGTCCAAATCGGGTCCACACACGCATAGCATTGAAGAAAGGCAGATAAAGCACCAACAGCAATGTGGGCAAAGGCACGTAGATCGCTTCTGGCTCACGCAAAGTATAGGAAGAGAGAGGATAAAACGACAGGCGCTTGGTGAGAAACCCCATGCCCAGTGTAAACAGCCGTTCCAGCCATGGTGGCACTGCAATATAGACCCGCGTATTCCCCAAATGCAATGTTGTCCCTAAGGCGATGATCCCAAAGATCAGAAATAACCATAGAAATGTTGCTCGCACCTTGTCACGACAACGCCACAAAGCGATAACCGCCAATATCAACGGAACCCAACCGAGGGAAAGGACATTCTCATGGATGTTCAGAGGATATCGCTCCAGCAGCCATTGGCCCCACAGGGGATGCATCACATTGGGATAAACAAAATCCAGAGGGCTGGCTGAGAAATAATCGAGATAACTTAGAGATTGGGGCCGACTTCCCTCCTTCCACAATCGGGTAACCGGTACTACCAAGGGCCCCACCAGCAAAAGGCATACCGTTACAAAAACGAGAACACCCTGCAGAAAGCGCCGTTGCCACAAATGCTGGCGCCATGGTCTGCCGCAAAACAATACATACAGGAATCCAGCTAGGGCAAAGATATACGCATAGTACCAAGCTGATAGGGCTCCAAAGCTGTAGAAAAGCCCGGCCATAAAAGCATCACGGCCACGTTGCTGCAAAACCATTCTCCTCAGATAGATAAAAAGCAGAGGCAGCCACTGTGTACCCATGAGAGGCAAATGCCCAACACCCAAATGAGCCATGCGATAAGGGCTGAAAGCAAACACGATGCCACTGAGCAGTCCCGCTATTCGGTTTCCTGTAAGTTGTAGCACGAATAAGTACATGGCTAATCCGGATAGTACAAAGGAAAGGAATATTATTAAGTTGTAGGCGACGACTTCGCCAAAAGCCAAAGTTAGGGGTAAGGCCAGAATAGTGTGCGATAGCGTCGTTTCGGACAAAGTCATGTGGTAGCCAAAGGGATAGAACATGTTAGGATTGAAAAACGGAGACACATGCAAATCGAACAGGGCGTGCTTGAACCACCAAATCTCGTACACGTAATAGAAATTATCACCAGGTGCTGGCGGCCCAAGGACCTTCGAACCTAGATCCTTGACAAGGGGATAAGTCAGGATCAGGCTCAGCATTGTAAATGCCCCCAACACTACCCAATATGTGCTCAAAGCGCCACAGCGCCATCTGTCGCTGACTCTGATTTTGGCTTCCATGTGGCTTTGCACCTCGTCTGCTACCTGCTGATCAGCGAGACTCCCAGCAAGACCAACAGGATGCCCACCAGCCGCGCAACAGAGAATGGCTCATGCATTACAATCCAGTTGTAGAGGGGCACAAGCACATACCCCAACGCAAACATGGGATAGGCAAAGCTCTGATCAAGCCTGGACAGGGCAAACAGGTAGGCAATAAACCCAACCCCATACGAAACAATCCCACCAAAGACATAAGGGTTGAAAACCATGCGGAAGAATACCGCCACATTGATGTCAGTCAACGCGCCAAGCTGATTCAACCCTGTCTTCATCAGCAACTGACCTGTGACGGCAGCAAAGATGGCAAAGAACAACAGAATTTTGGGATCCATTTGCATTCCTCTCCTAATTCGATTGATTAACACACCACACTCTGGTGCGAGGCGTGTCAGTTTCATAAACCAGAGAAAGCGCATCGGGCTCTGCAGCGAGCCAAGCATTCAATGCAGGGCGCAAGTAGTCCGCGGTTGTAAGTGTCCAACGGAACGCATCCTCGATGATATACGCCACGTGATTCTCAAGCACACTCCATTTCAAGTCCATTGCCTGCGCTGAGTAGGGATACTCCAAAGCATGGTATCCAGTGAGAATATACAGCAAATCTGGCTTGCGACACATCACGATGCTGTGCGGGGCAGCGTGCTGTGTAACCCAGTCTATGGCAAGCAAATAGTTCTTCCATTGGGCATCAGCGGAGTAGTACAATGCCACTGGATGCCCCAATCCATAACGCAGATTGTTTTGGATATTGCGAATATTACGAACCAAGGCCGATAGGGTCAACACAGCGCACAACACGGCCAAAACAGCTATTTCAACCTGCCTAGAGCGTAGGCCACGAGAATGCCACCAACGCTGTACTTGCTGTAACACATGGTGAATTGCCACCAAGAAATAGTAGATGGCAAACGGAACAATAGGCACAACCAATCTGAGTGCAGGCCACAGATAACACAAACAGGACAGAAAGAAGAGCGCTACATACCACTCGGAGACATGCCCATGCCGGGCTTCCAGGATGAAACCAAACAGAAGCAATCCCGAGAACAACAATATGAAAATAACTCCCAGGCGCTCTAACCATGCACTCACCCTAAATACATGGGGGAAGAGGATGTTGGGCCATATTTCCAATGCATAGGTATAGATATTCTGAGCCAGTCGTGCTGCCCAATCCGATAGACTGGCTCGCTCTGTGCCATACGGATCGCTGGCGAAGTACAGAGCAAAGTAGCTGCGTCCCAGCCCTACGGAGGTGCCCGTTGTGGGTAGCAAGCTGCCGCGGATAAACCAGGGGGCCACCAGGACTCCTATACTGATTAGCAGCAATAAGGCATGCCTCCATCTCCGCCGCACAAATAAGTGGGCCACAAGAGCAAGCGCCAGAACCAGCGCGATGGAACGGATGTAGAATGCCAACACCGCCAACACAGCAATCGCCAAGACGTTCCTATCACTCGACTTTTGCCAATGGCGATCAAACAGGTAGAGGCAACAGAGAGAAACGAAGAGATAGGGAATTTCGGTACCGACCTCCGTGGCAAATTGCAGGAGGAATGGATTCACAGCCGTAAGCAATGCAGCCATTGTTGCTAGAAGGGTATTCCGCTTTTGCAACAGATCATAGACCAATGCAATGACTCCGAGAAAAAACAGCAGCGATGGCAATTTCAACGGCAAGATCGCCGCTAATAGGTCATGCATTGTGCCTGTTAAAGCAAGCACTCCAGCCAACAACAAGGGATAGCCAGGTGGATACAAAGCCATCTCGGGCGAACGAGGGTCGCTGATCATTTTGTAGCCCTTACCCATAACCAGGGACTGGCCTAGAACAATATAAGTTGCATTATCGCCAGCCGGCACCAAATGCTCATTAAGCCGCATCACAGCCAAAAACAAACCCAGAGTCAATATCAAGATCAAGCGATATTTGGACAACAGCTGCATACCCTGATCACCCTCTGTGCGCTAAGGATTTATGGTAAATAGGTCAACCTCTACACCGGTAAAATGCTTTTCCGAAACCAGTTTTGTATAGCGTGAGGTCACCAAATAGTCCTTCAGGGCAAAGTTACTGGTATGGCTCAACACGAGCCAGATACGCCGATGGGTAAGCAGCACTTGACCTACGCGTGCTGCCAAAAAGTCCCGATCAGTTATCCCACGACTGACACCTGTGTAAGATAGAGAACCCTGATAGTAGTGCCCAAAAGGCAACCAGATATCCTCGTCCACCATAAAGATGAAATCGTCCGGTTGCTCCTGAGAAGTGATATATTGCGCTACAGTACGCCAAGCCTCTTTTTGCTCATAGCGATATATGGTAGCAATGGGCCACAGGGAAGACAAAACAATGGCTACAGTAATCAGCGCTGGCAGAATCCGGCCTGGCATTCTGGATATCCCTCTTGCTACAATAACACAGTAAGGTGGCAAAAAGGGAAAGATGTAGCGCAATACCCAGAACGATCTGAATTGTGAGATAACAAAAACCGTACCAATAGGCAGAACGAGATACAAAAGGCAGAACACCAATCCGTCATCCAAGGACAATGCCACACGTTTCTGTCGAAAGTCGATCAAACTCCACACCACACAGAAGCCAAACAATGGCAAGCCTACCCAGTAAAACACGGGCGCGCTTACTTGCGTACCGAAACTGAACTTGAACCAGGTGCCGACCAAGTCCCGCCATGTTGGTGCGCCGTGCCAGGTATCCAGCAATCCCCACCAGTACTCCGACTCTGCACTGAAGATGCCTGCCAATCCAACCACAGACAAAAGCCCAACAGCAAACTGGCTAAGCAACCATTGTCTCCAGATGTCGGTGTGCACTCGCCGTCGCAAAAGCATATAGAACACATAAACATTTTCGAAAACGGCAAGGAAAAGGACGAAATAATGCGTGTTCATGGCCATAGCCGTGCTCAGTATATAAGCCAACCAATGCCAGCGCCGTCCCTCCCGAAGTGCCAACAACATAAAATAGGCAGAGCAGAGAGCCAAAGTCAATACCAGGACATACATGCGAGCTTCCTGCGAATACCAAATGTGCAATGGCGAGATCGTCAGCAACAATGCGCTGAGCAAACCCACCCGTGCGTCAAAAAGTTTTTGGGCCAAGGCATAAATGACTAGAATAGATCCCAAACCGACCACTACGGATAACGAGCGCACGATAAACTCGCTATCCCCCAGCGACAACCAGAGATGCAGAAGCATATAATACAATGGCGGAAAGATGCGCTGCGTGCTGAGAGTGAAAAGCCAGCCAATGCTATGCCTAGCCGCCCACACGCTATAGACTTCATCAAAATACAGGCTCTCCGCCGACAGGGCATACAAGCGCAATAATGCGCCGCTGAGCAAGATAAGCAGCAACCCAATCCCTGCTCTCCGTTTTGGGGCGAGGCCTGCCCAAACCTGGTGTATCCTCATGATCCCTCTGCTCGTGCTGCTTTCAGATCGTACAGCATCAAATCCATCATGCCTCGAAACTCGCGGGCTTCTATCAGTTGAAATCGGCTATCAAGAAGTTGTTTCACAATGCCATTTGGATCACTATAATGTCCACGTTGCCAGATCAGCCATACGCGTGTGTAGCGCTGAGCAATGTCTGCTACTACCTCTTCCGCCGCCTGCATCGTGACAGGAATGGGAAGGTCCATGTTGATTGCTACCTGTCCACGAGCATAATAATCAAAAGGTTTGACGTTCCAACGTGGTGAGCAAAGCACCACATCTCCTGGATGGGCTTGCGCCAAGACGTAAGCACTAATCCCCCGCCAGTCATCCCTTTGTTCGATGCGCAAGGCATTCCAATTGCCCACCAGTAGGATCAACACTAGGCACAAAACTAGAGCAAACCGCAGCCAATTCCGGCCCAGGATATGGATGCCATGAGCCACAATCATATAATAGGGTGGCAAGAATGGCAACAGATAGCGTATAGCATATATAGGTGTAACCTGAGACAAAAGCCAAATGGTCAGCAAGGGCATGACGGTATATAGGAGGCCAAACATCAAGCCTTCACGGCGTGCACGAATAATCCCAACTTCTGCATTCACCTCTGATCGCTCCAAGAATGGTGCCACTATGGCCATCACGATAGGAATGCCAAACAGCAGATAAGCCAGTCGGCGCAAGATCAAGGGGTAAAGCCGGCTATCCAGGCCAATATTGAAATAGATCCAAGTGCTCAACAAGGCATAGATAGAAGGCCTCCTAAGGTACCTATCCTCCCAACCTACACCGCGAATGCTCGCCTGGCGATAGAAGATAGGCAACCAGGGCAAAAACAACAGGAAAATAGCTAGCTCCGCCATCAGCCATCTGAACCAGATGCCCCTTGCACTCTTGTTTTGCCACAGCCAATAGAGAGCGAATAAGTTATGGGATAATAAAACAAAGAGCATGAAATAATGCGTGTAGACTGCTACAGCAGAGACAAGAACATAGCCTAGCCAATAGCGTGTTTGCCCCTTCTTTAGAGCCAGAAGCAAGAGATAACTTGACCACAGGCTCATTGTGGCTACCATGGCATACATACGCGCTTCCTGTGAACACCAGATATGCAGCGGTGACAGAGCCAATAAGAGCGCAGCAAGCAATCCAGCACGTGGACCAAACAACTCGTGACCCAGCGCATACAGGATCGCAACTGCGATCACACCTAGAACTGCAGACAGTGCACGAATGGAAAACTCTGTCTCCCCTGCACGAAGCCAGAAATGCAAAGCGAAATAATAGAGTGGGGGATGAATATCTGCAGCGGCCCAGGCGACCTCTGAGCGCAAGTCCATGCGGGCAATAATCAAGCTGGTCGCTTCATCGAGCCAGATGCTCTCTTTGCCCAGCCCGGCAAAACGCCAGAGAAAAGCAACCAGCACAACCAATACAAACAGACCAACCTTGGTATGGACGGGTAGCTGTGCAACTTCTGTCCAACATTCCTCCATGTGCCCGTCCTCTTAGCGCTGAGGGGCATTGCCATGAGATGAGAAAGGTGTAGGTCGCCACCAACTCCATTCGACGCATTTGCTGCACGAAGGCACGTCTTCCAAATTGCCTTCCAGATGTTTGCGTCGCAGTTCTACCATTCGGGGACCATTCCAGGCTTTCATCACACCGTCACGAACGTTGCCAAGGGGATAAAGCGCATTATAATCGCGATCGCAGCAAACCAGTGTCCCATCCCAATAGATATGCACATGGTACCACAGATTCGGGCAATGGTAGCGTTTTCCAGGCACAACGATCTCGTCATCGTCAGCGCGCAATTCACTGATTTGCTGGACCTGGTCACCCCAGGAGTCAAAAGCTTTGATATGCACACGATCCACCCCAGGAATGTGCCAAATCTGTTTGAACTCATCAATTTCTGCAGCAGTCGGTTTGATGTGAATAATCTGCACACTGACACGAGGCCCTTGACCACGCTGGCTTTTCATCTCAGCAAAGCGCAGAATATTTTCACGAGTTTGCTCGAAATCGGCCTTGCGCCGCACACGCTCGTAAGTCTCGGCCGTCGAACCATCAAGACAGAGATAAATAGCACCTAGCCCTGCATCTAGTATCTTGTGGCTGCTCTCTTCGGTCAGCAGTGTCGCATTTGTAGAGATTTCGCTATGGAGACCGTGGCTACGGCAATACGCAATCATGTCGTAGATTCGAGGATGCAAAAGAGGCTCGCCCCAGATGTGTAAGGTAGTTGTCTGCACATGAGGTGCCATCTCGTCAACGATCTGAGTGAAAAGGTCATAGTCCATATACCCCTTTTGTCGCGTGAGTAGGCCTAGACCTGTTGGACACATCACACACCTCAGATTGCACACATTGGTGGATTCCAGATACATGCGATCGGGATAAGTCCACAAGCGGGTGCAGCCGCTGATGTAAGAAAGCCATTTTGCAAGATTGGAAGCACGGCGTCGATAACGCTGCACGCGATGCTTTATCTTGGTCAAGACCATGTCTTTACCCTCCGTATACGGAGACTAGCAAAGCGTTTAAACGCTCCCAAGCGCAACAGGTAGCGGGCAAGCACTCGCAAAGGCTCAAAACGTGAAATCCGCCACAGAATGGAGCCCAATCGCGGCCCAAATGCTTGTTTATACAGATACTTTGACTTACTTTCTGCTAAGGCGCGCTGGGCTTTGCGCATCCATTGGCTGAGAACGGTGTCCGAAACCTCAGACACATTCAGAAATGGGACTAGCTCTTCGTCTGGATCAGTGTAATAATAAGCCCGAGTGAAATCCTGGTTATACTCTGTTTCTGGTTTCTTCTTGACTAACTCGTCCCATAGGCGTGTGCCGGGGAAAGGCGTAGTGAGACTGAACATTGCTTCATCCAGGTTAAGCGCAACTGCCAAATCTACAGTTTGTTGCATGGTCTCTTCCGTGTCGCCAGGAAGCCCTAGCATAAAGTATCCCTTGACTTGAATCCCAGCCTCCTGTGCCCAGCGCACTGCTTGTCGCACTTGCTCCAACTTAATACCCTTGCCAATACGCTGTAGAACCTCTTCGTTACCGGATTCGATCCCAAAGTGTATACGGCGACAGCCAGCTGCGTACATCTTGCGTAAAATCTCAACATTTACACGGTCTACACGCCCCAAACATTGCCAGCGAATATCCAATTTCTCGTTGATAAGTTGCTCTGTAATAGCCTCTAAACGTCGCTGGTCAATGGTGAACAGATCATCAATGAAGTAGAAATTGCGGATGCCATATTGGTCAATCACCTGCTTCAGTTCGGCAATGATATTTTCTGGGCTGCGTTGACGATAAGTGCGCCCAACAATTCCCTTGAAACAATAACTGCAATTATAAGGACAACCTCGGCTGGATAAGATCGACAACATAGGTTGCCCGTCAGGAGTACACAAACCATACCGTTTCAAATCGAATAAGTGGCGCGCAGGGAAAGGCAAGTTGTCTAGATCGGTAATAAGCGGCCGATCTGGATTCGAAAGGATTTCGCCCCGGAGCCGGTAAGTGAGGCCCTTGATTGTGCTGAGATCACCACTATCGTACAGGACATGTACCAACTCTCTTATCGTCTCTTCGCCCTCACCACGAACTACATAGTCGATCACAGGTGACTCTGCCAATATCCGCTCTGGATAAACGGTAGCATGAGGCCCCCCAATCACAATAGGCCTACCCAGATAGGCTTTCAGCAACGTAGCAATCTCTAGAGCGCTGTGATACACGCTGGTCATCGCCGTGATGCCTATGAGATGCGGATCAAAAGCGCAGACAGGTCTTACATCATCCTCAAGAGCCGTATAAGGATCCAAAGCAAAATCAAAAATTCTTACCTGATGGCCATCTCGCTCCAGAACAGCAGCTAGATAAGCCAAACCCAGCGGCGGATAATCATTAGCCTTTTTATTCCATTTTGGTGAGATTAAAGCAATCCTCATGATCTATCTACTTATACCCTTTATACTGGCATTGCGCCTCTCTCAGTATCTGACGTACACATTCGTGGCTGATTCGGTCTACAATGCCGTGTTTCACAGCTTGCTGGGCCAATTTATGCAGGGTCCAGCGGCTAAAATTCAACCCCAAATCCCTTGGCTTTGCTCGAGCCAGGCGAACAATTTCCTGCCTTTGTTCTGGAGAGAAGCGCAACCTTGGGCCACCAGAGCGCACTGTCCGCAACCCCTCACATCCCCGTTCATTGAAACGATGAATCCATTTGCGTAGATTGGCTGGATGAGACTTAACCAGTGGCCCTATCTCTGGTACCCGATAGCCCTGGCTCGAAAGAAGAATGACCCTAGCACGATGTCTCATCGCTGGATCGCCGCCTGCTAACCAACGCTTGAGTTGTTCTTCCTCTGCCTCAGTTAGCTTGCGCACATAGAGCGCCATACTCTTCCCCCTCGCATCCAAATCTCTAAAAGGATGTCGGAGTTCACCTCCGGCTAACAACATTCTAGCCTTTCGAGATGAAAAGAGGATGAAAAACAAGCGCGACAGGGGTTACAATCCGCTCATGTAGTACGCCATTTCAAATGAAGAAAATGTAAATTTTTTCAACTATATTCATTTTCCGGCCAAAAGCCAAAAAGAGGCCAGAGCACGCTCCTCTCAAAACCAAGGGGGCTGGATCAGGCAAGACCAATTCTGCAAGCAGGCTGCTCTGGCCTTGAGAATGTCACTTTTTGTGCTCGCGTGAGCGCTTTTGTCTCTGTTCCTTTCTGGGCAAGCTCGAGAAGTCGAGCAACAATTCGCCCTCTTCAGCCCTGATCTTTTTGGGCAAAATGAAGTAGAAAGTGCTGCCTTTGCCCACCTCACTTTCCACCCAAATCCGGCCATGGTGGTATTCCACAATATGCTTACATATCGTCAAGCCAAGACCAGTGCCGCGATAATGTCGCGCTGAGCCACTATCCACTTGATAAAAACGTTCGAAGATGCGTTCCTGTTCACTTGCTGGAATACCAATGCCAGTATCCGAAACAGCAACCTGCACCTCGCCTCCCAAGTCCTGAGCCGCAATGGTCACAACTCCAGAAGGAGGAGTGAACTTGATCGCGTTGTCAATGAGGTTGGTCAAAACCTGTTCAATGCGCATATAGTCTGCTTCGACGACCGGGATCTCTGCCCCAACACGGTTGACTAGTTGGATCTGACCACGCTCTGCTAGGGGCTTTAACTTGTCAATGACCGCCGCCGTCACTTCTGACAACGAAACCTCGCTTAGGCGCAATTTAATTTGTCCTGACTCGAGGCGTGAGAATTCGAGCAAGTCATCGATCAGACTTTGCAAATGAGTTGTTTGATCGCGCACCGTGGCGAGGAAATCAGCCTGGGTGTCTGTAAGCGGGCCAGTCTTGCCCATCAAGATAATGTCCACGAAGCCCTTGATCGAATGCAGCGGTGTTTTCAGTTCATGAGATACTACCGACAAGAAACTAGATTTCATACGCTCGAGTTCTTTTTGACTTGTGACATCCCTCAGCACGGTCACCACTCCACGTGCCTTACCATCTGCGCCAAGAATCGGCGAGGCTAGGGCCTGATAAGTAGCCTCTATCCTATCACCTGCTGGTGACAGAGAGATCTCCCGCACAATGGCATTTCCAGCACCATGAAGCGCATCCTGAAAGAGGGATGTCAGTTCCTGATGCGGTATAAGTTTTGATAATGACACGCTACTGGACACATCCGCTTTGACTCGAAAGATACGAGTAGCAACCGGATTCATGAGCAACAAATTTAGATCGGGGTCTGTCACAATCACTCCGTCGCCAATGCCACGCAGAATTGCCTCGAGTTCGTTTCTCCGCTCCTCGACATGTTGATAAATCTGCTCTGTTTGCCTTTGCTCCTCGACAAGCTGCTCATACAGTCTGGCATTTTTCACTGCAACAGCCGCCTGATCTGCGAAGGCAGTCAGGAGGTTCAAATCCTCGGTTGTAAACACATCGGCATCTGCGCTTGTGGCAATCAGCGCTCCAACCGCTTTATCGTCCAGAAAGAGCGGCACACTGATTACCGAGACAATGGGCAGATGGGTCATGCTTGTAAAGCGATCGTCCTGCCGTACATCGCCAATGAGCAGCGGCTTGCCATTCTCCACAATCCACTGAACAAGGCTCTTGACAAACTCGAAACTGGTGTCAGTCCCAACACCTACCTTCCCATCTGATGCTGCCATGGAGAGGACCTGGTTGCGTTCCTCATCCAAAAGTGCCACTGAGCAGCGTGCTCCTTCCAGAACCTGAGAAGCATTAGCCACAATGAGACGTAGCACATCCTCCAAAGCCAGCGCGGAATTGATGGCCTTGATTCCTTCCTGAAGGGTTCGCAATTCAAGCACTCTATTGCCAAGGCTAGTAGCCATTTGCTGCATGGAGCGCGTTTTACTGTCCAACTCCTGGGTACGTTCGGCTATACTACGTCGTAAACTCGATTGCAATAGGTAATTGTGTTCATTCAACCAGCCTAGATAGACCGAGGTCAATACACTGCCAAAGAGCAAAACATAGCGCTGAAGGAAAAGAGGCTCGGTCAAGAAAGACCATGTATGGAGCGAAAAGCGCAGAAGCACCGTGTACAACAGGCCCGAGGCAAAGGGAAAAATCAATGCTTCATGCCACGCAGGATAATACAAGATACTTTTCAGTGCTAACAATGCATACAAGAAGTACAGTTCGCTGACAGCAGCACCACTGTAATAAATGATCAGGCTAGCAAAAGCGATGTCCATTCCATATGAGAGCAAGTAAGAGTTGCGTCCCCATGACTTGGCCATGTCCAAGCGAAACACTAACTGGTACGTAAAATACAGGTTGAACAGAGCATAGGCCAACACCCCAATAGCCAATCCAGTAAAGATGCGATATTTTTCCAGAAAGCGCGTACTGAACAAACCAAGTAGCAATAATGCCCACTTGATGGATAAACCCACCCGACGTTCGCTCTGCAATATCGTATTCAAATAGTCAGCATGATCATCCGTATGTGCTAACATCTTGCCCACCACGATTTCATTCTACAGTCATCTCAGCACCGGAGTCTCCTGAGGTGGAGAAGGTGGAGGCGGAGGTGTTGATGGTACTGCTGTTGCGGTAGGAGTGGGCACAGGTGTTGGTGGTACTGCTGTTGCGGTAGGAGTGGGCACAGGTGTTGAAGTACGAGTTGGAGTGGGTTGTTTAGTACGCGTAGCAGTAGGGCTGGCAGTAAAGGTCGCCGTTGGTGTCAACGTTGCCGTAGGAATAGGCGTTTCGGTAGGCGTTGGAGTAAAACTAGGCTGCACTGTTGGCGTAAGCGTAGGCTCAACCGTAGGCACTGCAGTTGCACTTACCACTACAGAAGTTGTCCTCGAAGCCACAGGCGTCCCTAATACATAGCGCCAAATGCCATCCGTTGTGCCTGCCCAAAGAATAGAAGGATTCTGGGGATCAAGCGCCAAAGACAAAATGGTTACATCGCCTAGCCCCTTTTTCAAGGGAGTCCAGCGTATGCCGCCATCCACTGTGCAATAAGCCGCACCATATTGTAGGCCCACAAACAAGACGTCCTCATCACCTGGATACAGAACTATTGTGTTGATCCGTCGGCCCTGTGTCGTCAGAGCTAGTTTAGTCCATGTCAAGCCAGCATCTATGGATTTGTATATGCCGCTTTCTGTCGCGACATACAGCAAGTCAGGTTGAATCGGTGAGATAGCGATGTCATAGATATGAAGGCCGTCCAACCCCTGAGCCTGTTCCAACCAGGAATTCCCGCCATCTTTGGTGACAAACAGGCCACGTCCGTCAGTCCCTATATAGATCACGCGTGGATTGCCAGGACGGATAGCGAGAGACGAGATCTTGTTCACCTCTATAGCTGGCGGATTAAGTCGCAACCAGGACTGCTGTTCCCCGATATTGCAATAGATGCCCTCGCTCGCTGCAGCGCAAACCACGCTGTTTTTCACACTTGGCAGTGTCATGATCGCAATTTGCCGCACCTCCTGGCCTGCCATCACCCTACCTGCAGGTAGCCAGGTCGCGCCCTTCTCATCCAATACGTATAACCCAGCACTGAGCGAACTGTCTCGACTGCCAGCGCCGCCTATGCCAGCGTATGCAATGAGTGGATTGTCAGCATCTACAGCAAGGGCTTGCACATTGATATTTGTAAATTGTCCAGAAGGCAAGCCATCGTTCAGTGCCGTCCAGGTGATGCCATTATCCGTACTGCGATATATTCCCTTATCAGCAAGCAGTACATACCGCACAGGAATGATTCCTCGAGGAAGCAACACCTGTTTAATCGCACTCTTGGATAGCCCAGCATATACCCAAAGGTCTGTTCCACTCTCATGCAAAGCGGCTGGCAGGAAGAAAACGGGCAAAAGAAAACATAGGATAGCCAGGACAATCTGGGTTGCTTTGCTTTCCAAAAGACCGTGCAGATAACTGTGGGCGCTTTCCCTTTCCACGACAAAGGAGCGATTGTTCATTTTCTGATCCAATCCGGCTAATACACCTCATCAATCACCGGATGATCGGTGTCTCTGTAGGGGGCGGAGGACGCGGTGGAGGTGGCGTAGGCGGCAAAGGTGTAGCAGTGAAAGTGGGAGTGGGTTGTGGTGTGCGGGTTGGTGTTCGCGTCCTGGTTGGAGTTGGAGTCGGTGGATAAAGAGCCAGGTACACCTCGCGCTCCTTTACCGCCGCTTCAACATGGTCACAGCCATCGATAGCCAGTACGTTTCGATACTGGAGCAATGCTTGTTCCAGATCCCCGGACTCATGATAGGCATCTCCCAACCGCAAATAGGAAGTGCACAACATAGCAGTGACCCGGCCATCCATATAACTCGGACGTGTACTGTAGATCTGTTGCAAGACAAGGACCGCTTGCGGCCAATTCTTCTGATTGAAAAAGAGGTAACCTTGGCGATAAAGATCTGCCAGCCTCCTCTCAGTAAGAGCTGTCTTGTCATTGGGTAGGATCAGCAATGCCCGATCAAAACTTTGAATCGCCTGACTCATCAGATCCAGAGACTCACCTGCCCCAGCTAAAAGCTCCACCCCATGCCGAAAATAGGCATAGAAGAGAGTTTGTTGCACATCGTTCGTCTTGAAAGCCGGCGCTGTCTCACGCAATTGTTCCAGGATATCAATAACCTCCTTCCATTTGCCCTGTTCAAAATAGCGCCGGGCTTCGGCAAAGCGGGCATCCAAAGTCTGCTGGCTCTTGATGAAATCAACCTTAGTACGAGCATCCTTAAACGTGGGATCAAGCGCTATAACTTTCTCTAACTTCTCCAATGCGCTATCCCACTTCTCAGCAGCCATGTCTGCTTCCGCTTGTGTATATAGGTAATCCATCTGCTGAAATCTCTGTGCTTTGGCATACCAAGTCTGCACATCTTCGTTGTTGGGAGCCAGAGCCAGTGCCTCGCCAAAAGCAGCTACAGCGCGGTCATATTCGCCAACGTTCAATGCAGCTCGCCCCTGGTTCACCAGACTCTGGACGCGGGCCTGCCGTTGACTATTGATGAGTGGATCTAGCCATCCTGTTACGTACAGCACTGAGAAAAGAATCAACAGGGAGGCCAGAACAACCAACACTATTGACCACGTGGTCCTACGCCGTTCGCGAGGAAGTTTTGCCTCTCTTCGTGAAACACGCTTCGCTTCACGCGCTTCTTCCGCTCTACTTGTAAAAGGCACAGCCCTACGGCGCTCCGGTTGCATTTCCTGCAATTGAAGGAACAGATCTACCTCATTCAAAAGCGCGTCAACATTCCGCCGGCCAGGTGCAATGGATTTCAAGCGTATAAAACAGGCCCTGGCTTCTTCCCATTCCCGTCTGCGGTAATGAGCCATGCCTTCCGCATACAAAGCATCAGCAGCTTCGGAATCCTGGATGCTATCTACATTTGCGTCCTCTATCTCGTCAGGCACAATACTCCCCCTCTATCTCTCAGCCTATCGCTTAAGCGGTGGCAATTCGAGTTCCTCCTGTACTTTAGGGAGTACCGAACTCAGCGTTGCTTCTGCTGCTAACCCAGCCATAGGAACAAGCCGCTTTATGACAGGCAAACAAATCTTATACTCCAAATTGACCACTCGGACATCGTCGACATAAGTCCAAGTATTCAGATGCTCATCCTCTCTAGTCACATTGGCAAGACAAACTTTTAGTGTTTGCCCTGCATACGGCTTGAGATCCACTGCTCCCTCACGCCATCCCAAATCCCGCAAAGTGCCATAATCCGGACCCTTGTGCCCATCTGTAAAAACGTAGGTGGGAGAAATATCGCCCGGACGCCACAGAGCAATATTGAAGGAATCGAAGAACTTTCCGGTTATTGGCCCTAGTATTAAATCATACGTGAAAATACGGTAACGGAAAAGTAGCATGGGAGCAGGCATGTTCTGCACGGTAGGCACATTGATAGTCTGACAGATCATGGACACGCCAAAAGGAGCGTCCCTTCTATCGCGGCAACCCAGAACCACCGCATAGGTATTCCCACCGCTATACGACTGTGTATAAACCCGTGTGGGCCAGCAGCTACCCTGACCGCCACCAGTGATCCACAAGATCTCCCATTCACTCGCAATATCGCGCTCGAAATCACCATTGAGCAAAGGATCTATAGATACATAGGTATCGGCAACAACAGGATAAGGCTCCACATTGCCCGCTTTATCCATTGCCCGGGTACGGAAATAATAAGTCCTTCCCCGCACGCCAGTAAACAGTTTGGAACGCTGCGTTGGGTCTAAGGAAATGGCCCAATCTTGCCAAGTGCCAATCGTCCCTTCTTTATACTGTACGTCAAAGGCAGCAAGGCCAGATAATCCATCACTGCCATTCCAACGGACAGTGAAAGAGGTAGATGGACTGTAGCGATCAGCATAGGCATAGGATGAGGGTGGAGTGCGGTCAATCTTGACCGAACCTGTGCGTATGGCTTCCGTATTGCCTGCGATATCCACAGAATAGTACGAGAACGTAATGACGCCTTCAGCGCTTATGACAAACGAAGTGCCATTATGCCATGCCCCATCGCCAATCCGATAGTAGGTACCATCCTGCTTGCATCCGGAGTGAGCGTCTGTACAATTCAATGAGATTTGCACATCTGAGGTGTACCAACCTTCACCTCCAGAAACACCCTCCACACTAAAAGTGGTTGTAGGCGGCGTTCGGTCGTATTTAAGTGTAACCATGCCTCGTTTCTGATGATCCTTGTTGCAGGCCTTATCTGCCAGCCATACATAGACTGGTATCAACCCCTCCTCAGTAGCAGAGATAGCAAGTGAGCTATGGAAACCATCCACATAAGTTCCATCTGAGGAAAAAGTTGGAGGATTTACCTGTTTATAGTAAACTCCTGCTATTCCAGATAAATCCCAAGGATTCACCCAACGAACCACAAAATTGTTCTCTCTGGACCAATCGCTTGGCTCAACCCAAATAGGCATGGGCGCATCTGGCGCCGTCTGATCGATTCGGACAGTTGCGGTGACGATGTCGCTATGGTTGCCAGCGACATCCCTGGCCCTGCTTTCGATCACATAGCGGCCATCGCTGGACTCGTAATAAGCAGTGCCTTGCACCCAGCCTCCACCATTTACCTGATAACTAATCACTCCAGTAGCCATGCCTGAGAGTGCATCCGTCGCCACAAAAGTGACAGTAATAGGAGAATTGTACCATCCACCCACGTTACACAGGCGTCCTGCTACCACTGCGCTCAATTGAGGAGGAGTCTGATCCAGTGCTAGCGTGACCGCATGTCTGGTGCGATGATCGCTATTACCTGCTCTATCCCGCAACCAAACATACACATTATGCAACCCATCTCCGAGCTGGGTTGGCACCTGCACACACGGGATAGACATGATATTGTCACCAAGGACAAGAATCCCATCGGTCGGTGAAACCGGCACATGAAAACTATAGTAAGCTCCACCGATGCCTGAAAAATCAGCAGGATTCGCAAACCAACGGATATCGAAGCAGTTGATATTGGTCCAGCCACTGGGCACAGGATATGGGGCGTAAGGAAGAGCCAATGGTGCGCGGGAATCCACACCAATGGTCAGCGTGCGCATCGGTTCTATATTGCCAGCCAGGTCCGTTGCGTAGTACGTGACCGTACGCATGTACTCGCTCTGCCCTGCCGGGATCGTAATGGTAAACGATGTTAGCGGCTCCCTGATCTGCCAGGACCCGCTGTCAATGCGGTAATGCACCTTATCCACGCCAGAGACCCCCTGTACACCCGTAACGGCATCGCTGGCGATTAAGGTCACGGTCACCGGCGCGGCGAGAAACCAGCCGTTGTCACCCTGAACGCCTTCCAGTTGGTAGGCAGTAGTGGGATAAGTTTTATCTACCTTGAGTGTGGCAGTTTGTTCTGTCTCCCAATTGCACGCAACGTCAACAGAGTAATAACGAATAGTATGCGCTCCATCAGCGGTTACACAAAATGAATCTCCCGTCTGCAAAGTGTCCGTATCTACCTGATAGCAGGTGATGGATATGCCAGAAGTAGCATCCACAGCATTCAAAGTCACGGAAACTGGCGATATGTACCAACCTTCACGCCCTAGGGTACCAGTATAGATAGGTTGGTACGTAGTAGGTGGCACCGTATCAATCTTTAGCGTAGGAGTGAGCTCACGTGGTGTTTCGCTATTGCCCGCAATATCCACCGAATAGTACTCGATGGTATGAACACCTTGCTCCGCTATCTGGAAGTTGGATCCGGTCACTTGCTGCCAGCTGCCTCCATCTTTGCGCCAAAATGTTGCACTGATGCCAGAAGTCGCATTGATCGTACCTGGGTCTGGATTTACATCCACAGCGGAGAGGTTGACCTGTACTGCAGAAATATACCAGCCTTCGCATCCCTGCCTGCCATCCAAGTTCACAATAGTTGTAGCTGGAGGTTCGGCATCCCATTTAAATGCTCCTACTGTAGTGGCGTTGCGGGTTTGGAAGTTAACATTGCCCGCCTTGTCCTCCAGCCAGATGAAAAGCTGATGGGCACCCTGTGTCGGCACGGCCAATCCTTGGATGCTTTGAATTCTCTCGCCTGAGATTGGTACGGGTGACCCTGGCGATTCATCTTCGTTGTTCACCGGCGCAGCATTCCATTTATAGTGCGCGAGCTTAACTCCTGAAAGGTCGGCAAGACATTCCCATGTTACAGTAAAAGAATTCACTGGTGTCCACACCGAAGGTTCAACAGCAAGGTTAAAGGGCGATGATGGCGGTGTGATGTCGTACACAAACGTGCCTATACCAGGGATATCTTGCACGTTACCACAGGAATCTGTAGCACGGCTGGTGACTGTGTAGACTGCTTCTACGGTTGGTGTAAAGGGCACTGTCCAGGTAATGTTTCCAGTAGCCGTAATCCATTTTTCAGCCGATGCCCAGGAAAAGCCATCATAATAGAAATGGTCCAATGACCTCTGCAATTTCACTCGAACATGTGCAACCCCGGACACAGCATCGCTGGCTATGCCCTCGATTGCTCCGGGCCACGTATTGAAATAACCAACAGTGGCAACCACAGATTCAGGGGGAGTGGCATCATAGGTGAACACACCTGTGCCAGGCTCGATTTGCAGGTTGCCACAATGATCTGCGGCCCTCACAGCAACCATGTAGGTTGTTTCCAGTGTTGGCGTAAAGGGCAACGACCAGTCAGTTGTCCCAGTAGCTGTGAGCCAGGTGGCAACAGGCGTCCAAGAAAAGCCATCGTAATAAAAGCCATCCAACGCCCGCTGCAGCCTTACCTGAACGTAAGAAACTCCGGAGACCAAATCACTAGCCACACCCTGTATGGCTCCAGGCCAGCTATTGAAGCAGCCGGTGGTTGTTACCACTGTCTGGGGCGGTGTGACATCATAACTGAACGTACTCGTGATAAACACACTTTGCCAATTACCACAATTATCTACAGCTTTCGAAGTAACCGTGTATACTGTTTCCACAGGTGGTGTAAATGGCAATGACCAGACAGCTGTTCCAGAAGCCGTAACCCAACTCTCAGTTGGCCCCCAGGAGGTTCCATTGTAATAGAAACGATCCGAGGCCCTTTGCAATCGGATTTGCACTGACGCAACACCAGAAAATGCGTCGTTGGCCAAACCCTGTATGGCCCCTGGCCAAGTGTTGAAGCAGCCAGTAGTCGTTACTACAGACTGCGGTGGAGTTGCATCATAACGGAAAACGCCACTTCCCGGTATCCCTTGCACATTGCCGGCGTTGTCCGTAGCTCTGGAAGTAACCGTGTACACTGTTTCTACCGTTGGGGTAAACGGCAATGACCAGTTCGTAGTGCCAAAAGCAGCTATCCAACTCAGCGTTGGCCCCCAGGAGGTGCCATTGAAATACCAAGAGTCCAAAGCGCGCTGCAAGGCGATTTCCACAACTTGTACTCCAGAGCCAGAATCGCTGGCCACACCCTTAATCTCCATAGTAGAGCTATAGCAAGAAGCCACAGCCACAGTGGAGTCAGGAGCAACTCTATCTACGCGCACAGAATAGGCGTTGCTTTCTAACCACTCGTCAAGTGAGGACTTGATACGAAACCTGATCTGATTTTGATCCTCGGTAGCAGAATGAGGGAAAAATAGATTGGAGACAGTCAAACGGCGCCTTGTGGTATCCAATATGACAATCTGAAGACTTTCTGCAACCCAGTTGCTCCAAGCATCTCCCGTGCGGTATTGGTACTCGGCTTCGTCAATAAACCCATCCGGGTGGTAAACTTCGATCGTACAGGTCACCAAAGTGGTTGTAACCCACCCACTGGGTTGAAAATCATACCAACTTTGGAGGCTGGCTCCCATCAGCGTTGATTCGATGGTCATGCCCCTGACCTGGGTAGCCGCACATAAAAAGATAAACAGCATGCCAAACGTAACTACACTTATCAGGGCTCTAACCCTCATTCTCCGCTCCCCTTTCCGATACTTGATAGAGCTCCCCACAAAAACACAGTATTAGATTGCAAATGGAAGCATACCTCGTATATTGGATACCGCTGCGGACCCGTGGATTTGCGCCGTGAACCCGAATGGCAAAACCTTCACGGACGCTCGAATTTGTATCCAAGGCCACGTACTGTGAGTAGGTATTTAGGATTTTCAGGATCCTCCTCGATTTTCAAGCGCAAGCGGTGTACATACACGGCGATCTGGTTGCTATAACCTTCGTAGTCATAACCCCAAACGGCATTCAACAGCAAATCATGACTCAGGATACGACCCGCATTGCGCATCAGACAGTGCAGAAGCCTGAATTCAATCGGTGTCAGATCTACCTTTCGGCCATCCGCAAATACTACCCGATTGTTCACCGGTTCAAGCGTGATATCCCCTACGGTCAAGCGTACCTGCGCTTCTTCGCCCGCAAAAACCTCCGCTCGACGCATCACCGCTCTCACCCGAGCTAACAGCTCTGCTGGCTCAAAGGGCTTGGCTAAGTAGTCATCTGCTCCTAACTGCAGCCCAGCCACCTTATCCGCTGTCTCGCCTTTAGCTGAGAGGAAAATAATGGGAACATCCAGCTTTTGGCGTATCCGCCGGCACACTTCGAAGCCATCAACGTGTGGCATCATGACATCCAGGATCACCAGATCCGGCTGCTCGCGATTAACCAATTCTAGAGCGGTCGTCCCGTTATCTGCGCTGAAGACCTCATACCCTTCCTCACGCAAGAGAAAGGAAATCATCTTGACGCTGGGTGGATCATCATCTACTACCAGAACACGCATATCCGCACCTTATTCCTCTCTTTTTGGAGACGCACAGACACATAAAAAGATATGAACTGATTGTTTTAATTATATCATTCGTTGTCCAGTGTGCAAAATACAAGTTTTTCAACTCCTTGTTATGTGTTTTGATGCTGCATACACTTCTGCCCATCTAACAGAAAGCGACCAGTTGCCGAAACCGCATCAAACCGTTATAATATGCCCGACTAGGCAGGAGGTGCACAACTGACGGTCTCGGTATCAGTCATCGCAACAGTGAAAAACGAGGGCAACTCTATCGGGCGGTTATTGGAGTCGCTTAGCCAACAGACACGCCCGCCCGACGAAGTGGTCATTGTGGACGGGGGCTCTGACGATGACACGCTATCCCAGTTATACGCCTGGAAAGACAGCGGGCGCCTGCCACTTTGCATCGTAGTCGAGCCCGGGTGCAACATTTCTCGTGGCAGGAATATCGCGATCGCTTCCGCGCGGGGTCCCATTATTGCCGGCACCGATGCTGGAGTTCATCTGGACCCATCGTGGTTGGCCAATTTGACGCATCAATTTATGGCAAATGAACCAAACTCTGCTCCCATTATCGCATGTGGTTTCTTCATGCCAGAGACGACCACCGTCTTCGAGATAGCTATGGCAGCCACGGTCCTGCCTGTTCTAGCGGACGTCAACCCTGCGAAATTCTTACCCTCCAGTCGGTCGGTAGCCTTCTTGAAAAGCGCCTGGGAGGATGTGGGAGGGTATCCCGAATGGTTGGACTATTGCGAAGATCTGGTCTTCGATCTCCGCTTGCACGCCAGAGGCTATCGCTTCGTATTTGTGCCCACTGCTATTGCATACTTCCGTCCACGCAGCGATCTCAGCGCCTTTTTCAGACAATACTATCGGTATGCACGAGGTGATGGCAAAGCGGACTTGTGGCGCAAAAGACACGCCGTGCGCTACCTAACGTACCTGGTTGCTCTTCCTCTCCTCCTCTGGCTTTGCGTCAATAGAAGTCTGTTATGGGGCGTACCCCTAGCATTGGGGGCAGCAATCATGTTCTGGACGCCCTACAAGCGCTTGTGGCCTGCGCTCAAGTCCCTCCCTATTGTAGATAAGTTGAAGGCTTTCTGTCTGGTGCCCATTATCCGAGTCACTGGGGACATTGCCAAAATGCTCGGCTATCCTGTAGGTGTCTATTGGCGCTGGCATCACCGTCGCAACATCCCGCGCTGGCGTGACTGAATCTACCATGGTTAGAATGGATACTCGCCTCATGGACCTCTCAATCGTGATTGTCAATTATAATACGTGTGACTTGCTGCGCGAATGCCTGCGCTCCATCTACGCCAGCCAGGGAAACTTTGACTACGAGGTGATCGTTGTAGACAATTGCTCACCTGACGATAGCGTGGCTATGGTGCAGCGAGAATTCCCCCAAGTCAACTTAATCGCCAGCCAAATCAACGGGGGATATGCCTATGCCAACAATCTAGGCCTGCAACAAGCAACAGGTCGCTATGTGTTGCTGCTCAATCCAGACACGGTCCTGCCACCTACAGCCCTTCGCGACATGCTGGCCTTTATGGAAGAGCACCCCGATGCAGGCGTGGCTGGTCCTAAGTTGGTATTGGCTAACGGCAGCCTGGACTTAGCCTGTCGGCGTAGCTTTCCCACCTTGGACGTCGCGTTCTACCGCCTGGTTGGGCTTAGCAAGCGTTACCCTCATAGCCCCCGCTTCAATCGCTATAATCTCGGCTATCTTGACCCAGATCAGATGACCGAGGTTGACTCCGTGGTCGGTGCCTTCATGATGATACGCCGTGAAGCGCTGCAACAAGCCGGTTTCCTCGACGAACGCTTCTTTGCCTACGCAGAGGATATTGACCTTTGTTACCGCATCAAAGTCGATCACGGATGGAAAGTGTATTACAATCCCAAAGTAGTTGTCACACACTACAAGGGTCAATCCACAAAGCAACGCTATATACCCATGAATATCCAATTCTATCGTGCCATGTGGCTTTTCCATCAGAAACACTTTGCCCCGCGTACTTTCTTTGTGGTCAATTGGGCTACTGCACTGGGCCTTATTTGCCTCTGCGGCTTGGCTCTGCTCATCAACTTTTTCCGCCCACCGGAGAAACGAAAGGTAGGTCTATGAATCGGATCCTTTTGACCAATGATGATGGACTAAATTCACCAGGCTTGATTGCTCTCAAGCAAGCAATCGAGACCGTCGGTGAGGTCCTGGTTTTCACTCCCGATCACAACTGGTCTGCTGCTGGTCACGGGAAGACGATGCACAAGCCATTGCGTATTCAGGAAGCCAAACTGGCAGACGGTAGCCCGGCTTTTACCACAAATGGTGGGCCTGCTGATTGCGTGGCATTAGCGGTACTAGGCGCATTTCCTCATCAGCCTGATCTGGTCATCTCTGGAATCAATCTGGGCTCGAATGTGGCACAGGACATGACCTATTCAGGCACGGTGGCAGCCGCGTTGGAAGCCCTCATCTCGGGTATTCCTGCCATAGCGATTTCGTTAGCCATGCGTGATGGCACAGTGGCAGACTTTAATTGTGCTGCGCGTTTTGCTGCCGTGTTGGCACGCAAGGTATTGGCGAGCGGACGCAAGGACCTGCTCCTGAATGTGAATGTACCTGCTATACCATGCCATGAAATCGCTGGAGTGGAAATCACCCGCCTGGGACGGCGTATCTACCGGGATGTCCTGATCGAGAGGCAGGATCCACGAGGTAATACTTATTACTGGATTGGCGGAGAGCCTCCAACAGGTGTGATTGAAGAGGGGACGGATATCGCCACACTTGCGGCGAATAAAATATCGGTAACTCCTCTCCAGCTAGATCTAACTGCGCATCATTTGCTGAGCGAACTGCGCGACTGGCAATTACGTTTCGAATGATGAGGGAGATACAAATGGACTTATGGACGGTTATTGCCCGTAGATGCAGCATACGACGTTTCACCTCTGAAGAAGTGAGTGCGTCCACAGTGCAAAAAATTCTCGAAGCAGCCATCCGCGCTCCTTCAGCCGGCAATCGGCAACCGTGGCATTTCGTCGTTGTGCGCAGGGCAGCGGTCAAAGAGGCTCTGGCACAGGCGGCATATGGACAGGATTTCGTAGCCGAAGCGCCAGTGGTCATCGTGGTCTGTGCAGAACCAGAGCGCTCCGCGCTGCGCTATGGGGCGCGAGGAAGGGATCTGTATTGCTTGCAGGACACTGCAGCAGCTACCGAACACATTCTATTGGCTGCTACTGCTCTTGGCCTTGGTTGTTGCTGGGTAGGTGCTTTCGACGAGAAAGCCGCTGCTCGTGCCTTGGCGCTGCCTAGTCAGTTTCGGCCTATTGCGATGGTGCCTATCGGACAAGCTGCAGAACCAATGGCACGCACCCCACGACGCCCATTGTCAGAGGTTACATCCTATTTGGAATAGTTTTTGTAATTGTTCAGATTAGGCTGGATGTGGTATACTGAGCTCATGACACTGGAAGAAGTTGTTGCCCTACATGCTGAGAACGATGCTCTGCGTGCACAAGTAGTTGCTTTGCAAGAGTAGCTAGCCCAGAAACGCATTGTGGGAGTGCTGGAGCAACTACGGCAGAAAGCGGAGCCGACGCTACGCGATAGCAAGATGTAAGTGGCCAATAGATCGTTACCAGCCTCTTTGTCACAAGCGAGCAGCAGGTCGGTACTAATTGGGTCGAGCAGGATAGGTGGTAGCAAGGCGATATGCTCATCCCCAGTATACCCCAAATGG